>JBPOHB010000139.1:0-4390 GCA_052036055.1 Bacillota bacterium
TCTTGAGACCTGAAGACTGCTCAAATCGCTACATGTATATTCTGTGTAACATTTTTGTAAAAAACCGCGTTTGACATATTCAAACGCTATGGATGCTGCAAATGAAGGACTTTCACGAAAATGAAGAACAAACATTCCCTTATCTGTTCGTCACACGCGGACATTTTTTGACATTTGCGAGATCAATTCAAAACAAAATTACATAGATTTTCCAAGCTTATAATAATGATACATCTGGCACTTAATATTCCCGTTATAGAGCTTCCTTCTTTTGTCTGCAGAATGACCAACGGCACTTTCAAACGTATCATCTGGAGAAATGACTGACAGTCGAATCCCCTTCCTGCACATCCCTTGGTTATCCAAATATGTCGCTCCGATCCGCCTGTATATTTCTTGGGCCTCGTCCTCCGTAAGTAGCCGCTCACCGTATGGCGGATTGCAAATAATAAGCTGTCTTTTTAGTCCCGTCCATATGGATAATTGCTCCGTAGTTTGAGAGAAGGCATCCGCGACTTTGAATCGCACGACCTTGTCTATGCCAGCAGCATGCGCATTACGCATGGAAGTTTCAATTGCCTTCGGGTCAATATCTGATCCGAAAAAGTAGGCAACATCCGAAACGTCAGCTTTTTGCATAGAAATTGCCTCTTCTCTCGCTTTGCGAAAGGCATCTTTTCCAATGACCGGCCATTCCTCCGCTGCAAAAGGTCTTCGCAGACCCGGCGCGATGGATAATGCTTCCATTGCCGCTTCGATCACAATGGTACCTGATCCACAGAATGGATCGACGAGTGCCTCCTCACCATACGCTCTATATCGCGACAGGCGAACCAGTCCGGCAGCAAGAGTCTCCTTAATCGGTGCAAGATGTGTCAGTGGGCGATATCCTCTCTTATGTAGACCCTCACCAGAGGTATCCACCATAATACTCACCTCGTCCGACACAATACCAAAAGACAATTTGAGTAAGCCCTTTCGTTCATTTTCGACGATCGTATCCGTCGGAAGAAGGTTCTTTGCCTTCAAGAGCCGCTTCACAATGGCCTTCTTCGCAAGTCCTTGGCACGCAGGAATCCCGAAAAGCACTGATTTTCTTGAATAGCCATTCACATGAAATGCAAAATCGGTTGGGATATAGTCTTCCCACGCAATTTCTTGAATTGCATCAAAAAATTGATCAAAGGTGGTCGCCATGAAGCGATCCAGCTCTACAAATACGCGTTCGCCTGTACTTACCCAAAGATTGACGCGTGCCACTGCGAGTGGAAGTTCTTTCTCTGATACATGCAGAGCTACCGAGCCGTCAGATACGGCTATTTTCTCCTTCTCGTAACCAATTCGAATTAAGTCCTCAGCAACAAGAGATTCCAGACCAAAGAGTGAGGTAATTATTATTTTCATAGTGCTCCTTTATTTGTGCGCATGATTCTTTTGAAAACATATTTGTTACAATAAGGTAAATTATATTTGTCTATTCAAAATTTATTCACAATTTCATAACCAAAATTGACTTTTAGAGCATTATAATGAAACAAAAGAGAAAGTATGTAATATCTCTAGCAGTCTCGAGAAGGAGGAACAATATGATTAGTGGATTCATTACTGGTTTTGATTCATCAACCGTTTGGATTGAACAAGCTGACCGAACATCGGTAAAAATCGAGAAAGACTTGTTGCCTGCCTTTGCCCGCAAAGGGGACTTCGTGTACGAGGAAAAAGGGAAAGAGCGATTATCGATTGATTTCTCGATCACGGAAAAGAGGCGACAGGAGATTCTTCGCATGGCCGATATGCTCTTCGAATAAAGATTGTATCAGAAATGCGATCAATTTCCTTCATGAATCTAATTTCTGATTATAGCGCACATTCATTCCGCTCACAACTTCACGGCTGTCACAGGTATGCCCCTGACGTCATGTCTGTTTCGTGCACTGTGCATAATTCATCACAACAAGCTTCCTCCGTTTGCTTTTTTCGAATAACAAGCAAGCTGTTTTTCTTTTGGCTTGCTACAAAAAGAAAAAGCGCATCTGCCACTTGTTCTGCGCCCCAAATGCAAGACGATCGTCTAGCATCTGGGGTACATTTCAATATTGGCACTGCGCGTCTTCTGCGGTGGTGTTCCCGAGCGGATTCGAACCGCTGGCCTATCGCTTAGGAGGCGATCGCTCTATCCTGCTGAGCTACGGAAACGAAGTAATATGTTTACCGGAGTGAATTATAACCTAATTTCCCTTTGCAGACAACCAAATGCCCTCAAGACAAATAGTAAATCACTCTCTCTAGGACTCCATCTCCCAGACTCTTTACTCCGGAAAATATGACAAGAAATATCCCGAAAATCAGAATAAGAAATGGGACTCCGTCAATCACTGCAGGTATCTGCCAAAAAAGACTCTTCCGACGGAAAGCGTGAATGGACAAAAAAGCGACTCCGATAAATAGCCATGCAAGAATCTGATACAAAACCAGCCCGATACAAATGAGCGGTATCTTTGCTGCATCGCGCCCTTGCAATACATGCATACTATACGGAATTGCGGCAAAAAGCACTTGCAAAATGATGATCCATCCTTGGCAAGATCGCATACTATTGTCCAGCTCAATTCTTGATAGGATCGGGCAGAAAACAAGAAGAAGGATTGTATGCAAAACGACACAAGCTACCAGAATCATCGCAAGCGAAGCGTTTTTCGGCAAGAGGAAAACATAAATGAAGAATAATATCAGGCTCTCCGCCGAAAAGAGCAATACGATAAGGATATATTTCGGCAGCAATTTCATAATGACTATGGGATCCATCTGTTCCCGTCTGTATGTCGAAGAAACCTCATGAAGATGAATTAAGCTGAAATTCTTCTTGTTTATATATCGGTATATCGATACAGCTATCTGCAGGAAAAGTACAAGAATCATTGCCCCTCCAAATGATCTGCTAAAAAAGACAAAGGGTCCATTTTCGAATATTCTGGTCCGAAAAAAGGTTCCTTGTCCAAATACTTCTCGGATAATTGACATGCACATGATGATTAACGCAAATAATCCGTTTTGTATCACAAGGTCCTTCGTCGAGTAACGCGAATTGTCTTCATGCTGATCCACAAAAAGCATAACGCACAAAAGAACCAAGAATCCGTTTCCAAAAAGCGGCGTGATAGCCATTTCGTTTATACCAAGATAGCTGTTTGCATAATGAAATAATGAGATGCCTGTTACGCCACAAACACACATGCATATGACTTCTTGATATTTGCCACGCGCAATTTTGCGAGATAATCCGAGTACTGGATATGTAATGATCTGAGACACAAAGACACATGCGACAGTAAAAATAGCGGATCCGATTGATATTGAGCCGAAGATAATGACAAGTGCATACGTTATGTATGCAACAAAATACTCTTTCGTTATTCCCGTCCTCTGTCTCATATGATTACCTCTGCCCTTCAAGAAAATCTTGCAGGAATAGATACGATCGGTTTATCGTACTTATCACTTTGCGAGAAGTATCCGTCTCCCCGCTGACCTCCGACACTTTGGTCTGAATATCTTCTTTCAGAATTCCGTCCACATAATTGGCAGATGCCAAGTCTGCAGTATCGCCCAAATAACCGTCCTCATCAGCAGACAGTTCATCGTCTTCCGTTACGGTTTCTGTCATTTCTGTTTTCTGCGTATCTGAAGTGCTTTCTACTTGACTCTGTTGTGTTCCTTCATCCTCTGTTGTGTTTTGCGAAGACGTTGTATCTCCTACTTTTGCAGCATCAATACAATCCTCTGCAAGAATGAGAAATGTATTCACATTAATCGTTACATTCGGGACGACCTCCGTGGTTCCGTCGGATTTGACCGCAATCTTCTCCGGATTCTGCACTTCAATCAGTTTGTTTTGCATCGCATATGCTTGTTCGGCCCAGATAATCGTATTATCGTCAAGCTCGTACTCACCATTTACTGATGCGGCCGCTCGATTTGTGCCGCCGTCTGTTTGTATAGCATCCCAAACCACACTCACAATGCGACCACCTGATACGACAATGTCAACATAATCCTGGTATCCAGACGTGTCGGCATCCTCCTCCATCGCATGATAGGTGCCGTCAACGAGTCCCTCAATGGCAGGATATAATTCTTCCGAATCACTTTTGTCTGGCACATCAACAGAAAGCGCAACGGGAAGAGAAATGCCCGCAAACTGGTCTTCGAATGTGTCCGATATGAACTGCGAATGGATCACTTCGTCAAGTCCCGTGCTTTGCACAGCAAGCTGTAACAGCGTATTTCCATCATCTGAGAAGCCAAGAAGTGTGCTCACCGAACCATTATCTGTCTCAACCTCGGCAAGAATGACATATCCGACTACCTGCTTATCTTCATCATATCCAAC
>JBPOHB010000190.1:0-2098 GCA_052036055.1 Bacillota bacterium
GGAAGGCATCCATTTACCCTCTATCGATGGTGAGAGGATATGTTTCTGCAAATTCGATTTATAAGAACCAAAATGACATAACCAGAAAGATAGAAAATGAATCATGACTAGTCACAAAAAAGAAGACTCTGAATCGCTCAGAGTCTTCTAGTTGCGACAAATGTAAAAGAGAAGGTAATCAGATTACCTTCGTCCGTATTAGGTCATGTGCTTCGCGGGCAATTCTTCTAACTTCAGGATCAGCATCCGCAAAAGCCAGTTTCTTAACATATTCTTCACAGTGTTTAGCATTTATGAGTCCAACAGATTCAGCAGCGGATGCGCGAACAGCCGGTACAGAATCGCGAAGCAAAGGTATAAGCTGCATACCTGCCTCATATGTCTTAATTTGCCCGATTGCCTTAGCAACTGCGGCTCTTACTTCATCACTCGGATCGTCAGACATCTTTGCGAGAGCGCCAAGGTTCTGTTTTTTGCCCAGTTTCTCAATTTTGTCAAGTTCCCGTTCGATTCTTGCCATTCTGATCGCCCCCTCAATAAGTTATTTACTAACTAAAATAATTATGCTCGTCTTTTTGCGAAAATGCTAGACAATTGAATACGCAATCTGTAAAGAAACTGTGACATAAGTGTTACGAGTCATTCATTAGATAATAAGAATTGAGCGGTCTAGAAAAAGTGGTAAATTGAAATGAAACGTTACGCGCTGTTGCCATTTTCCAATTTGGATGTGATATAATCACTCTCAGGACATTTGATATGTACAGGTAAGAATATGAACAATACGCCTATTATTGTGAACGAGAGTACAGCGAGGTTGCATTGATGAGAAAAGGAAAGTATTTTTTACTACTTTGCATGATTATTTTGGCTTTTGCACTGGTTGGTTGCAATAACATGTCCGACAAATCATCCGATTCGAGCGAAGTGAGTCAGACGACTTCTGCGATTGTACCCGAAACAACGATTCCCGAAGAGACGGCCAAAGCAACGAGTACTCCTGCTCCGACAAGTTCACCTGTCGTTACCACGAAGGCGGTTGATCTCTATGGACAATTGCAAGTTGTTGGTACCAATCTCTGTGACGAAACAGGCGCACCTGTTGTATTAAAAGGGATGAGTACACATGCAATTCAATATACCGATACGTACTACAACGAAGAAATCTTCAAGACGCTTGCGCAGGACTGGGGATGCACCGTGATTCGTCTGGCGGTATATACAGAAGAAGGCGGATATATTGACAATCCGGATCGTTATTATGAATCGACATGTAAGGCAATTGATCTTGCCGTTGCAGAAGGTATGTATGTGATTGTCGATTGGCACATTTTGTCAGATGGGGATCCGATGACCCACATTACGGAGTCTCTTGACTTCTTTCAGAAGATATCCGATAAATACAAAGATTGTCCCAATATTATTTACGAGATTTGCAATGAGCCCAATAGCGGTCACGCGGATGATCCCGCCGCTGTGGTAACATGGGCAGACAATATCAAGCCGTACGCGGAGCAGGTAGTTGCCGTGATTCGTGATAACGACCCAGATAATGTCATTATTATCGGTTCATCAAATTGGAGTCAGGATGTTGATATTGCGGCCGCTGATCCTGTTGAGGGTACGAATCTGATGTATTCTCTTCATTTTTATGCAGGATCTCATGGTCAAGAGCTACGTGACAAAATGGATGCTGCGATCAGTCTTGGCGCGGCCATCTTCGTAACGGAGTGGGGCACGACAAATAACACGGGTGCCGGAGAATTATATCTGACAGAATCCGATGAATGGCTGAGTTATCTGGAGGAAAAAAATATTAGTTGGTGTAATTGGTCTATTTTGTCTTCCATCGCAGAATCGACAAACGCACTGAAGTTTTCGACAAATTCGATTTCGTTTGATGAGAAGGCAGCGGGTCATTGGCCGGATTCTATGATCTCCAATTCAGGACTCTATGTGCGTTGTCAAATACTAGGAATACCTTATGAGGAAAGCTGAGGGATTTGCAAGTCATGTCACATAAGCGAATTCGGCAGATACTCATGCCTGCTTGCACGTTGATCTTCTCAGCAGTTCTAATCATATGTGCTGGCGGATG
>JBPOHB010000163.1:0-14960 GCA_052036055.1 Bacillota bacterium
TATGATTCATTTACTATCTAGCGATATATATAAACTCGTTAAGAGGAAGTCGCCCTACATATTTCTTAGCATTCTTTTTGGACTTGCCATGCTGGGAGCAGCGATTGTGTTTTTTGCGAAAATGGTAGCTACTGAGACGTATGACATTTCCTATACAGTTAGTGATCAGTTTCCTTCATTCCTTTTTCCAGCGCTAAGCAATCTGTTTATTGCGATCTTCTCTGCACTCTACATTTCAAGTGAATTCTCGTATGGTACCATGAAAAATATAACTTCACGAGGCTATTCACGTGTAGCTGTTTACTTTTCAAAATATATCTGTGTGGTTTTATTTTCTCTCGTCATGTTCGTCGCAAACGTTCTGTTTAGCACCATGATGAATGGCATTCTTTTCGGTTTTGGTACATTTTCTTCTGCAATGATACAGGACATTCTTCTTCTCTCTTTCCTTTCGATCCTCATCAATTGTGCCGTATGCGCGGTATATACGTTCTTTTCGTTTGTGCTAGCCAACGTTGGTTCGGCACTCGCGATTAACATAGTCATCAATACGCTTATGGGGATGGTTCTTTCGCTTATTGATATCGGCTTATATATCGCGAAAATTGAGGGTACCGTGAGCCGATATTGGATCAATAGCCTGCCTAACTATCTGCTGACATATTCGCCGGCAGATAAGGACGTACGCATCACGTTGATTGCTGCTCCTATCTATCTTGTCGTGTTTCTTGTCTGCGGCTTCGTCATCTTCGAGAAAAGAGACATCAAGGCATAACGGACAAGAGGAATGGGGGCAAGTACGCGCAAGTCTGCAAAGTGAATGTCGGAAGTACGCTTGCTTCGAGGTGAAATATGTCACAATCCTATCTAGACGCAGCAAAAAGAGGCAAATTCAATGCCGCACGTGTGGCACTATCTCTTCTGATTATTCTCTTTATGTGGCAGGTAGTCGGAGCGATACCCTATCTGATTTTGGTCATAGATGCATTGCTCAATCCGAATTCAGGGATGAGCATATCGTATGATACGATGTCATTAACCGGGGGAAATTCGCTCGTTAACTATGTGGCGATCAACTGTACCTTTCTCTTTTTTCTGATTGGCATTTTTCTATCTGTCCGTTATATTCATAAAATCCCTTTTCGATCACTTATTACGCCGCTTGCCAAGGTCAATGGCAAGAAGATTCTGGTTGCCTTTTGTGTCTATGGTGGATTTATCGCATTGACTACGGGGGTGGAAGTTCTTTTGGGAACGCTGAAATTGCAGTACGTCTTTGACGCGAAGCCTTTCCTGATTGCTCTTCCGATCATTTTGATTATGACGCCGATTCAGACAACCACGGAGGAAATCTTTTTCCGTGGTTATGTGCTAATTGGATTTGGCACCCTGTTGCGAAATAGAATTGCGTTATCGGTCATTTCTGGACTGATATTCATGACACCGCACCTGCTCAATCCTGAGGTTTTTGCTGCCTTCGGTGAAGGGGTCATTCCTGGGTTCATGCTCGTGGCATACTACTTTACCGTCGGTTTCACCTTCTCCATGGTGACGCTTCTGACAAACTCACTTGAGTCATCCATCGGAGCCCATGCGGCAAACAATCTGTTTGCATTTCTGCTTGTCGGATATGCGAATTCAGCGATTCCGACGAAAACAGTTTTCTTTCAGACGGGCGGGTCCATTCCCCTCGAGTTTGTACTACTTCTTGTGACATCGGCGTTCTTCTGCCTGATCATGTACAAATACCATACAAGAGGTATCAGCCAAACGTCTTCTACCCAATATGCTTCGGACGATGAAAACGAACAGGAAGGTGCAAATGAATCCCAAGCACCTATCTGACGTAAAAGGGAGTCTTGTCTTGCGTTATCTTCATGCCAAAAGGGTCGGAAGCAGGAACAAGGCTGATTGCGTCTCCATCATGCGGAAAAGAAGATGCCAGACGCGTTATGGCAGTGAATAGCGAGTCCTTGTCTCCATCAAAATCAACGACAATGAGCACACTTTTCTTCCCGGCGCGAATCATTTGCAGGATGTAGGCAAGTGACACGTCCTTTCTCGATCGGAAAAAATTCGTAAGGGAAGAGATTAAGAGTGTCGAGTCCGTTTCCGGCTCTCCAATATAGATTTTTTCCTGAGAAGGTGATGGAGAGGGCTTCTTTGCTGAAGTGGCCTTCTTTTGTTTCCCAAGCTGATACTTGATCGACTGAATCATGCCTCGTCGAACCATCATATTATGGCTAAATGGATTAATGACAAATCCGCCGAAAGACAAGCCCGTCGTCTTAACCATTTCTCCAAAATCCCAAAATGTCAGAAGAGCAATTTGCATGCCGTTTTTATAGCCGCTCCATTTTATCAGTTCGTTTTTATCGGTAAAAGCCATATGGAAGACCTCGCCGTCTGCGCTTTTCAGCGAATGAAACGAGATTTTTGTTCCGTGAGGAATCGGCATAACGCCACTTTTTTTCGCAGATGTATCTGCCATTTCAGGCGACAAATCTACCATGACGGTAAAAAGAAATCGTGAAGCGAGCATACTGCTAATAAAGAGATTCTTGCTTTCCGGCGTATTTTCTGTTTTCACAAGCTCCATTTGTTTGACTAATTCATCATTTGCAATAGGTTTATTTATATCAAACATCATAGTGACCACCTCGAATGTCTCCAATTTTCAACTTCTACATGATAGCACAAGATCGTTTTGCACGGAGGGAAATTGAGCACATAAGAAAGGCAGTCATTATTTGATACAATGTAAATGATCGAGGATACGACAGACGGGAGCGATGCAAATGAGCGAAGAAAATTCAGGCATGGATGAAGAAGTAAAATATAAAGAGGTTTATGAAGATCTTTGCAAAGAGCTTGGCACCGAGGACCCTGAAACACTATCGGCTGGCCATGATTATTGTGATCTTCTTTTCGAGGGGAAAAAATATGATACGGCCTATCCGCTTCTAGAAAAAATCTACAAAGCTCGCAAAAGAACACAGGGAACTATTTCTGAAAACGCGATGCAAACGGGAGCCCTACTTGCTTTTTCCCTATTCTGTCTGGAAAATTATGCGGAAAGCGAGATTATCTTCCGGGAATTATATGAGGGGCACAAGAAGAAAGGCCTTCAGAATGACGAGGAATTACTTGTCGCAGCTCATATGCTTGGCAAGTGCCTACTTATTCAAGGGAAAGGCGTACATGCGCTTCCCTTTTTACAAGAGGCATACAAAAGACAGAAGATTGTCTTGTCCCTTCATGATGATGAGACAATTCAGACGGGAATGGATTTGTGTCTTTGCCTCGATGTTCAGAAGAAATATCCGATTGCGGAGTCGATATATCGCGAAATTTACATGACACAAAGAGCGTCTACGGATAAGGATATGGGAAGCTACCTGAATCTATGCTGCCTTTTCGGCGCCAATCTGTTGGAGCAAGAGAAATATGCGGCGGCCGAATCCCTGCTTCGAGAGGCATATGCACTATGCGGTGAGCTGCCTTCGCTTGATGCGGTAGATACTCTTGGCATCGGTGGGAATCTTGCATTTTGCTTAATCAAGAGGCAGAAGCTTGATGAGGCAAGAGCTCTGCAGACAATCGTATATGAAGGTTACAGAAGACTCCTAGGAGACGAAGATGCATTGACCGTTCGGGCAGGCAAACGATTGCTTGATTGCTCGCAAGTAGGGTAAGTCGTTCAAAGTACGAAAAGAGAAATGAAAAAGCCGTCAACGAAAGGGTGTTACCTTCGGTTGACGGCTCTATTTGTCGAGGAATCGTGTGCGTTATTACTGGTTAAACACATCTTCGATGTCTGTATAGCGCGATATATCGGCGGCGCCAGAAGCAAGTTGGAAAATGACATAGATGATACCCAAGAGAATAATACCAATACCGATCAGAGAAACGATCTTAGCGATATTCTCGTTTTGGTTTTTCTCTTCTTGGGTGGAGGCATTCTTGCTCTTGGAAGAGAAGATTATACCAAGGATACCGCATATTCCAGCTGGAACACTGGCGAAAGGCAGGCAACAGCAAAGAAGCATCAATGCTGTGTCCACAATCGACAAAATGAACCATAGGGAAGTTGTAGACGGTTTGACCGGAACATTTGCATCGTCAGACGGTCTCGCATCTATAATAGGGCCTGCTTCTGCATAGACTGGGGGCGGATCAATAATGGGAGTTGTTTCTGGTGTCGGGGATGAGGAGATGGGGGCCAAAGCACCGCATGCAGGGCAGAATTTCGCATCTCCCATGTCATTTCCACAAGAATTACAGATTGCCATAAAATAATACCTCCATGATTTAGGGTGCCAATACTACAAAGGGATAAACGTCGATGTTCCGAAGAACAGAAAAAAGGATGAAAATTACACCAGCCAGAATCAGCCATCGATACTGTATAGTCTTTGGTTCCCATAGTACCGATCTTCCCATAAGCAGGTACAAGTAAACGCCAAGATATACATATATCAATATTGCCAAAACAAACGGCAAAATGCAATTATAATTTAGTGCTTCCAGAAAATGTAAGTGAAGCAAAGCGTGAAGCGCACGCGTACCGCCGCAACCGGGGCAATAATAGCCAGTCATTGCCAGGAACTGACAGGGTAAATAGTGTGATGAAGTTGTAAGCGGATCATAGTAGTAGGAGTAGAATAGTCCCAATCCGATCACAATGGGAGAGAATACCAGATAAACGACACGAGATATCGCCTTTATCAGGCGTAGCAGAAGGGCATGAGTGGTGGCAGTCAAATTGCATGTAGGTGAGCTCATCGCAGTCTATCTTCCCTTCTACAAAGAGATCGTGATAGGGTGATTGTATCAGATTAGGAGAATACGCGCTTATTCATTTTTCCGAAATGGATTCAGGCAAAACGTTTCGTGCATAATACACAGAATATTCACGAATAAATGACTGCTTTTTGTGCAAAAACACTTGACAGAGCATGCGCTTGCGCGCTATAGTGTAGACAGGCTCCAGGGAATACTTTATAACACGAATCCCTAGAAGGAGTGCCGCCACGATAAAGAGATAGCATCAAGAGATTGTGGAAAGCGAATAGCGATTGACGGGACACGAAAGTGGCCACAAGTCGTAAATCGGGTGAACAAGTCGAGATCGGTTGGAAGGAAAGGCAAGAATACGTTTGAGCCAGAGATTCCGCGGGTCAGAGAGATCGGGAAGAGTGGAGAGACGGAAGTTTTGAAACAATTTCGGATTTTGGAAGTCAGAAGGAAAGGCGAGAACAGTCGTTCGAACCAAGTAGATTCGTTAGATGCGACTTTGGATCTGGGTTAAGTACATTCGCAGATAAGAAAGGGCAGCCGGAAGGATTAGGATGTTTGTACAAGGTTCGCTGGAGCTTTTTTATGCCCCGAATGCAGATGAGCTCATGAGAGATCGTCTGCATTTTTTTGCCTAATCAGCGTAAATTCGCTTTTGTGAAAACGAATCATTCCCATATCTCGTAAGTGGCATAACTCATTGGATAATGCGCTTCGGTCTACCATAAGGTAATCGGCAAGATGATGCCGATTAAAGGGAATTTGAAACGTAGATTTTCCTGCTATTCGTGACTGTTCAGATAAATAGGCTCGTATTTTGCGCTGCGTCGTTTTCTGCGACAACAACTCCATTTTGGCAGTCAGCATCAGATTTTTTCTTGCCACATAAGAAAGAAAATTCCGCACAAGTGTTGTATGAGAAGCACATGCGTGCGTGCAAGAAGATAAGATCGTGTTGACTTCAATGAAAACAACTTCTGTCGCTTGTGCCGCAACCGCAGAAACGGCAAGGGGCTCTGTCTCAATACACGCATATGTTTCGCCGAAAATTCCTGGAGAGCTTATCTCTGCCAAGATGCTCTGATTGCCGTAGTAGTCCTCTTTGATGATATGGACACTTCCGGATATGACCATCCCAAAGAACTTGATATGATCTCCCGTCTGGAAAATGCACGCGTTCTTTTCAAATGCTGCCATCTTGATGTGCAGACATGGGAGTAGTGCTCGTGCATCTTCAGGGGAGATTTTCTCAAATAGCGGTGACGCGAATAGAATTTCCGAAAAATCGACCATAATCACCTCGTTTCGTTTTAAATACAACAGAATATATATGCAAATTCTAGTATGATGCGAACAAGAAGTCAATCGACGTCATGTAGTGGAAATGGATTTGAGGAGGTAATGATATGATTCGGAACATTATCGAGATAGATGAAGAGAAGTGTATTGGCTGTGGCGCATGCGCCGCTGCGTGCCAGGAAGGTGCAATTGGGATGGTAAATGGCAAGGCGAAGCTTCTTCGTGATGATTATTGCGATGGATTGGGGAATTGCTTGCCGGTCTGTCCGACAGATGCAATTTCGATCGTCCGCCGCGACACGGATGCGTTTGACGAGAAAGGGGTGTCCGAGAATCTGCAAAGGCAGAATCTTCCCGAGAAGAAAGAAACACCTCCGCTTCCGTGTGGCTGCCCAGGAACCCATGAGCGGAGTCTGCAACATACACCAGATCAAAAAATGCCTTCGTGCTTGGAGCCAGTTGCGTCAGAACTTATGCAGTGGCCGGTACAGATCAAGCTTGCAAGCGTAGACGCGGCCTTTTTTGCTTCTGCTAATCTTCTCGTGGCAGCAGACTGCACGGCATATGCATATGCGGATTTTCACAAGAAATTCATTTCTGGAAAGATCACCTTGATCGGATGCCCGAAGCTTGATGATGGAGATTATACAGAGAAATTGACGGAAATCATGCGAAGAAATAACATTTTATCCGTTACCGTTGTTAAGATGCAGGTTCCCTGCTGTGCTAAGATTGAAAGTGCCGTTCTGACAGCTGTCAGAAATAGCGGGAAAGAGATTCCCGTTGAGGTGGTTACGATTTCTGTCGACGGTGAAATTGTGTGACAATACGTTTCACTCATGCAAGATAGATAAGGATGTGGCTCGGTCTCCTTACCCCCAGCAGAACAATTGTGCCTTTTCAAGACTATCAAATGTCCCCAAAATGGTACTTGCAAAAGACGAAAATAACGGCAGATACCACAATTGTTCGCGACAGCCGATGGATGCATGGGGAGGGAAAGATGGAAATGATGACATGGATGCTTTATCTGGGGATCGTCCTTTTCTTGATTTGGTTTTTTTATTCGATCGCATGTGATATAAATCGTGAGGAGGAACATTTCTGATATGTTCGTGTTCCGTTAGGAAGAGGGATTGTATATAATTACGGTTATACGGAATGTTGCGTTTTGGGTTTCGTAATTTGCGCTTTGCGCTGATCGTTTGAGGGAAGAATATGTTGGATAAATCGGTTCCATATAAAGTTGTTATTATGAAAATGCCAGGTGAACGTTTGGCCAGAATACAGCCACAGGTTCTTCCCAAAGGATTCAAGTACCGCTTCTACGTGTCTGGCGATGAAGAGCAGTGGTGTGATCTGGAGACAAGTGTTCTCGAATTTTCGGAGATTTCAAAGGCGCGCGAGTATTTTGAGCGGGATTTTCTTCCTCTGGAGAGAGAATTGTTTTCGCGAATGGTTTTTATCGTTAATGATGACGGACTTGTCGTGGCGACGGCGACCGCTTGGTGGTCTGAATATGAAGGGCGACATCAAGCGGCCGTGCACTGGGTTGCGGTGCGTCCCGAGTATCAGGGACTTGGACTTGGCAAAGCGCTTGTTAGCATGGCGCTTTCTCTTTTAGCAGAGATCGAGAGGGGAAATGACGTGTATCTCCAAACCCAGACGTGGAGTCACAGGGCAATACGCATGTATGTCCATTTTGGCTTTTGCATTTGCCGAAATGATTCGCTTGGAAAGATTCTGTCGGAATATGAGGATGCTATGAATGTTCTCGCTTCTGTCTATGATGAAGAGGTTTTCCGAGAAATGGAACTTCAGTCTTGCTAGCCGTACGCGCCATAGGGTAAAGTGCGATTATTTCATATACACCTCTCAGGATGGTAGAAAAAAGATCGAAATCGAGTCAGTTTCTTGCGCAAAATTAAGAATACTTGATATAATGGCAGAGGTATATTCGCGCCTTTGTTTGAATCTTGAGGAGATATGTATGCGACAAGAGAGACGGAAAAGTGAAATTTTTATTGCCCTTATGCTCAGTAGCAGTATGCTTCTTTTTTCCGGTTGCTCTGTGCTTCAAGGAATATTTCCGGCAGAAGAGACGACGGAGATTGCTTCGGATATAGTAGATGAACCGGATGCCTTCGATGATTACTGCGAGGAGCTGTTTTGCCAGTTTGTGTCTGTTGATCAATTTGTCTTGCATTCCTATCTGGAAGATCCGTCGGCCTATGACATTTCCGTTCCGGAGGAGACTTTGTCGGAGGTAAGCACGGAAAATTACGAGGATTACTATGATTCGCTGCAGGAAGCTTCGGATACACTCAGCGGATTTGATTACAATGGACTAACGGATGAGCAGAAGATTACATATGATACACTGAAGTTTTTTCTGGAAGGCGAGTTGGGCGTTCGCGAGGACTATATGCTGAACGATCCGATCTTGGATGGCGATTATAATAATATTTCGTTTGAGCTCGGGCTATTTTCCATTGAGGACAAAGACGATATCGAGATGTACCTGAATATTCTTGATTCAGTATATGAATATCTTGCGAGTGTGGCCGATTTCGAATCCGAAAAATCAGAAGCAGGGTATTTTATGACAAGTTCACAGGCGTCATCGGCCATTTCTTCTTGTGATTATGTTGTCAGAACCGACGGAGAAGAGTTCATAACAGATTTTAATGTGCGAATCCGTTCTTGTGACTGGCTTACCCAAGACGAGAAGGAGGACTATATTGATCGGAATAGGGATAGCGTTGTGGACGGCGTGATCATGGGATATGCACTTCTCAGAGAGCGACTTCTTCAGCTGCAGAAAACGGGAACGGGTGAGATCGGGTACTCTTCCTATGAAGGCGGGAAAGACTTCTACACTTGGGAATTACAGAAATCGACAGCAACAAGCCTGACGCCTGACGAGATATATGCGCTCCTTGACGATACGCTAACTACGTGGGAGAAAGAGTATTCGATTTTGTATGTACAAAACAAGGACACAAATTACATGAACAAGTTCGATGATTTCACTTCACCGGATGATGTAATAGAGAATAATCTGGAAAATATGGAAGATGAGTATCCGACGCTTGCGGAGCTGCCGGCAGATTATTGTGTTCAGTTGCCTCTGCCAGAAGAATATTCTGACTATGCCGGCATGTACTGCGGCCCACAGTTTGATAATATTTGGGGAAATACCTACTATGTCAGTGAGGATTGGTCAAGTGGATTTGGGTTATATGCGACAGCATCTCATGAATGCATTCCCGGGCACCTTTACCAGACGGAATATCTTCTCCAATCGGATGCCGCCAATCTGCCGATTCGGTTCTACTTCTTTACGGAAGGGGATGCTTTGGGAGCGCAAGAAGGATGGACTACCTATATTGAGAGAGAAACCTATGAGTATGCCGGGGTTACGGAGGATCAGGCAGAAGAGCAATCACTTGACGATCTAATCTACTATGCCTATATGGAGATGGGTGATATTGCGCTTAATTACTATGGATGGACGGAAGCAGAATTTGAGGAGAATATGGAAAAGGCAGATCATGTGACATATCTTGATTATACGTCGGATATTTATGAGTCTGCGCAGAATTCGCCAACAGGATATGCTTCGTATGTGGTAGGGTATATTGAGTTATCGGCACTTCGCGATAAGGCAGAAGAAGCACTTGGAAGCGACTTCGACCTGAAAGCCTTTCACACATTCTATCTGGATATGGGCGGGACATATTTTGATATCTCAGAGAAATACTTGGATGCATGGATAGAGGAGCAGAAATAAGTGGCAAACAGCACACAGAATATAGATCAGCTTGCTGGGAAAAGCAAAGGCAATCTAGGAGCTGAGAAGGTCCTTTATTACTATATTATCGCGACGGCAATGCTTGCGAATCTTATCGCGTGCATTTGTATGGTGAGATCGATTATTCGCCATTTTAGTCAACTGCTTGATCTGGGCATACAAACCTTTTTACTGACTTTCCTGGGTGTTCTTTTTCTTTTGCTTTTCGGGATTGCTCTCCCGATCTCAGGTCAATTCATCATGCATGACTGGAAGATAACTCGGAAGAATTATGCGAATGCGGATCAGATAATTGGCGATACTAAAATGATGCTTGTTCGCGGATTGATTATGAAGGCATGCATTATTCCGATTGGATTAGCCGTGCTGATACTGAACGGTTCTATATTAGCGGAGGTATCATCTGGTATACCGGTTCTATCGGCAAGTGATTCGATGTTCTCTCTACAAAGCTTCGGCAGATTGCTTATCCGTCAATTTGCTACGTCCTTTTCTGCCTTCTATGCAATCTTTCAATTGACTTCATGTAAGAAGCTGAGAAAAGGGGAGGGAATTATCAATGCGGTGCTGATGCTCATTCCGATTCTGGATCTGATTACACTGATTCACCTCTTTATTGTCAACAGAAGAGATTTGGAAGTCGGGAAAAAAGATATGACCGTGGATAATATGCTTTCCGGAACAAGAAAACCCGGGATGATTGAAACGGTATCAGGATACATCTTTGTGAGTTTTATTATCATTTTTGCGGTTACTGGTTTCGTATTAACCATTGCACTGAAGTAAGTAAAAGTACACTTTACGCCTTCGGAGAAAAGAGATTTGCATATGCGAAAGCCTCCTGTTTGTGAGTGAAATGCTCATAAACAGGAGGCCAATTGCATCGGGAGGTTCTTTGGTCAATTATGATGCTTTCTCGAATTGACTATTATACAGATTTGCATAACTGCCGCCGCGAGCCATCAATTCATCGTGTGTTCCCTGCTCGACAATGTCACCGTCATTCATATAGAGAATCAGATCTGCATTGCGAATGGTTGATAGGCGATGAGCGATGATGAAGCTGGTTCTGCCCTCGGTAAGGTTATCCATAGCTTTTTGGATGAGAATTTCTGTTCGTGTATCAACAGAGCTGGTTGCCTCATCAAGGATGAGAATTTTCATGTCCGAGAGGATCGCGCGCGCGATCGTCATAAGCTGCTTCTGACCCTGAGAAATATTTGTTGCATCTTCATTTAGAATCATATTGTAGCTATCCGGGAGAGTCCTGACGAAATGGTCAACCTGTGCTGCTTTGGCGGCACGAATGACTTCCTCATCCGTCGCATCAAGCCGACCATAACGAATGTTATCCATGATACTTGCATTATAGAGCCAAGTGTCCTGAAGAACCATTCCGAATTCTGTGCGCAAATCCTGCCTCGAAAAATCAGTAATGTCCGTCTCGTCAAGATAAATGGCACCCGACTTCAAATCATGAAAGCGCATCAGAAGTTTGACCATCGTTGTTTTTCCGGCTCCTGTAGGTCCGACGATGGCGACTTTCTGACCTGACAAGACGTTCGCCGAGAAGTCCTTAATGACAATCTGATCACTGTCCTCATATCCGAATCTGACATGTTCGAAGCGGATATTCCCCTTCACTTCCATATCAGCCATACGCATTTTCGGCTCAACAACGGTTTCTTCGCCTTCCTCAAGAAATTCAAAGACGCGTTCGGAAGAGGCAATCGTTTGTTGGATCTGATTGGATATATTGGCTAACTGTACGATTGGCTGTGTGAACGAACGAACGTATTGAATGAATGCCTGAATGCCACCTATGGTCATGGAACCGCTTGCCGCAAGGGCTGCGCCAATTACACAGATTACAACGTAACCAAGATTTCCGACAAAATTCATAATGGGATGCATCATGCCAGAAAGAAACTGCGCCTTCCAATTTGCTTCAAAAAGCTTATCATTCTGCTCGTCGAATTTCTTAATGGATTCATCTTCACGGTTAAACGCTTTGACGACAATATGTCCGCCATACATCTCTTCAATGTGTCCGTTCAGCGATCCGAGAAACTGCTGCTGTCCTTTAAAATACTTCTGTGAAGCTTTCACAACGATCATGACCAAAACCGTTGTCAGCGGGAGCATACAAATTGCAACGAGTGTCAATTTCCAACTGATACTGAACATCATGATGATTACACCGAGAATGGTGGCGAAAGAAGAGATCAGCTGTGAAATGCTCTGGCTGAGGCTCTGGTTAATGGTATCGATATCGTTGGTAATGCGTGACAGAACATCGCCGTGGCTAGTCCTGTTAAAATAACTTAGCGGCATACGATTGATCTTTTTCATGATCTCATTTCGCAAATCGTACGTCACTTTCGTCGACACGCCAGACATGATATACCCTTGAATGAACGAGAATATCGAACTAATCAAGTATAAGACGACAAGGAAGATAAGGACTTTCGCAATATATGTGAAGTCTACTCCCACTGTACCGCCAGAAATCGTATTCATGATTCCTTCAACCAATTTATCTGTCGCTTTTGCCATAATCTTTGGACCAACAATTGCAAATACGGTCGAGATCAAGGAGAAGAAAACGACTATGAATATTTTTATTTTGTAGGGAGAGAGGTAAGCGGCAAGCTTTTTGAGACTTCCCTTGAAGTCCTTCGCCTTTTCGACGGGCATCATGCCACCGCCCATGGGACCGCCGCCCATGGGGCCGCGATTCCGTTTGTGCTTTTCGTTCGTATTGGTACTCATGCTAATTCCTCCTTTGAAAGTTGACTCTCAGCAATTTCGCGATATGCTTCGCAACTTTCCATCAATTGATCGTGGTCTCCGATACCAACAATTTTGCCGTTATCCAAGACAATAATCTGGTCAGCATGCATAATTGTGGTCACACGCTGAGCAACGATCAAAACAGTGGAAGACGCAGTCTTCTCCTTCAGCGCACTGCGGAGTGCCGCATCGGTTCTAAAATCAAGAGCAGAAAAACTGTCGTCAAAAATATAGATCGGTGGTTTCTTGACAAGCGCACGTGCAATTGCCAGTCGTTGTTTCTGACCTCCCGAGACATTCGTGCCTCCCTGTGAAATGGAATATGCGAGCCCTTCTTCGTTTGAATCGACAAATTCTTTTGCCTGACCAATTTCGATTGCTTCTGCAATCTCTTCTTCCGTCGCATCTTCTTTTCCAAACTGAATGTTTGAAGCAATGTCGCCAGAGAAAAGCACACCCTTCTGGGGGATATATCCGATGATTTCCCGGAGGTCCTTCTGGGCAACGTCACGAATATCAATGCCGTCTATTGTGATAGAGCCATTTTGTATGTCATAGAAACGCGGGATTAAATTGACAAGGGTTGATTTTCCGGACCCTGTAGATCCGATGAATGCGGTTGTTTCTCCTGCCTTGGCGACAAATGTAATGTCGCTGAGTACGTCATCTTCCGCATTTTCGTACCTGAAATTTACGTTTTTGAATGCAATGTTGCCAACTGCATTTTTTAGCGTCAATGGTGTAGCTTTGTCGAGAATTTTGTTTTCTGTGTTTAAGACTTCGTAAATACGGGAAGCAGAAACGGATGCACGAGGAACCATGATAAACATCATGGAAATCATCAGGAAGGCAAAAATGATCTGCATCGCATACTGCAAAAACGCCATCATATCACCGATTTGGAGTGTCGAATTGGCAATGGCATGGCTGCCTACCCAAATAATTGCAATGGTTACTAATTCCATA
Source organism: Bacillota bacterium (assembly GCA_052036055.1). Lineage (GTDB taxonomy): Bacteria > Bacillota > Clostridia > Saccharofermentanales > Saccharofermentanaceae > Firm-13. Next base: position 13,670 of record JBPOHB010000163.1, read on the forward strand.
ACGAACATCATCGCAGGGAACAGAAACGCCATTGTACGTTGTGTGAAGCGGTTTGTATTGCTCAAGTTCGCGTTTGCTTCTTCGAACCGCTCCTCTTCATGCTTTTCATTACCAAAGGCACGGACGACCATGAGTCCAGACAGGTTCTCGCGGCTGACCAGATTGACTCTATCAAGAAGCTTCTGTAGAAGCTTGAATTTGGGAAGAGCAATGGAGAAGACAACGAGGATTATGCCAAGTAGCACAACAACTGCCACGGCTATCGTCCAGCTAAGCGAGACACTTTTGCTGACGGCCATTATAATGCCGCCGATGCCTAAAATAGGAGCATAGCACATCAGACGGATGCCCATCAGAATCAACATCTGCACCTGCGATATATCATTTGTCGTACGCGTAATGAGCGAGGCAGTGGAAAATTTGTCGAATTCCGCGCTGGAAAAACTGCTGACTTTGGAAAACACATCTCGCCTCATCTTGCGCGAAATCTTGGCAGCAATTCTAGATGCATAGTAACCGACGAGAACAGTGGCCGCAGCACCTGCAAGTGCGACAAGAATCATCTTCACGCCTGTTCGCATGACGAAGCTGTCTTGCTTCGCATCAAGATCAACTCCTGCCTCTGTATAGAACATTTTCGTAAATGCGGTGCCAACTTGCGTGCGAATCATAGAATCTGATTCAGCTGCTTGGGTGATGTATGTATCAAATGATCCGGAAGGCGCCTGTTCGAGTTGAGGGATCATCTCATAGAGGAGCGTCATATCTTCCGAGGTTAATCCAGACTCGCTGTCATACTTACCAGCGTGAATTCACGGGATTCTTCGAGGAAACCTTCGGCTGGCAACTCGTCATCGACCCCAAGTGCGCCCGGCTCTACAAAGAGACCTGGTACAACGACCGCATCACGCCTTCGAACCGCGACATGTTCAACTTCACCCGGCGCGACGAATGCGTGGCCTTCATGCTTCTCTTGGAGTTCTTCGAACACAAACTGGAAGAAGATTCCGCCAGCGTCGAGGAACCCGACAACATCCGTTTCCGTTTCGGCGACCTTCTGATGTTCGAACGCACCCGCTTCCTCGAGCTTTTTCAGGATCAAGCCGACAGCTATACCGACGAGGATGTGCGCAAGATCATGCGCCCCGTCATGCCGCAACTCGAGAAATACCGTTTTCTGTTGAAGCTCGACCCGCCGGATGACGAGACCATCGAGCCCGACGACACCATCTACGAATGCCTGCCGGCGCTTTGGCACTACAGCGTCCAGCGCATTTCCCGCCCCATCGAT
>JBPOHB010000267.1:0-6513 GCA_052036055.1 Bacillota bacterium
AATCTTTGTTCCCGATAATACCTCTATCGCATATTCGCTGATTAGCTCAGCGTGCAATGACTTTATTTGACCGAAAACAAAAAGAAGTGCCGCCATAGGCATACCCGTAACAGCAAAACTAAGGATCGGCGCAAACGCCCCAATTCCTAAGCCGAAAGCCGGACCAAGAATGAGTCCGCCCAACAGAACCGGAATATGCATCGGCAGAAATACTGCACCTGCGGGCGTTGCGCCAGCAAGATGAAATAGCTGCGGAAGCACGAGAGAAAGGGCAAGAAGAACAGCTCCATAGGTAATTCTTCGGGTCATCGAGATTCTTGGTTTTGTATGTGTCATTTCTGCCATGTGTTTCCTCTTTCTTGCTGTAATTTCGATCACTTCTTGCACAATTCATCTAGCTCAAACTGAAGAGTAGCTAGATTATCTCGAATGGACAGGCTTTGCGGACATAATTCTTCGCATTGTCCGCACCCGATGCAGTTTTTGGCCTTTGCCTTATCTGGCATTCCGATTTCCCAGTGCCAGCGGATTGATCCCACGTCATTTAGCATTGCCCGTTCATTCCAAAGTGCAAAATTACCCGGGATGTCAACGCCAGCTGGGCAAGGCATGCAATATCGGCAGTTCGTGCAGCCGTTTCTGACTTTTCCCTTTATTATCGCCGCAACATCTTCAATGGCCGCTTGCTCCATGACATTTAGCGGGCAAAACGGAGAAAACAGCGCGGTATTCTCCATGAGCTGCTCCATTGTTGACATTCCGCTCAAAATGACTTTAACATTTGGAAGAGAGGCGATATAACGAAGTGCAAAAGAAGCGGGTGACGCTCCCGGTGTCACATTAGCAAATGCATTTGTTATATCCTCCGGCAAATTGGCAAGGGATCCTCCCTTAATGGGCTCCATAATGACAAGCGGAATGCCCAGTTTCTCGGCAAGTGCATAGCCCTTCATTCCTGCTTGCATCTCTGTGTCGATGTAGTTTAATTGAATCTGGCAGAAATCCCATTTACGATACGAGGCAATCTTCTCGAATACAGGATATTCGTCATGAAAAGAAAAACCGAAATAGCGAATCTTTCCCGCTTTCTGCAAATCTTCGCAAAACGAAATAATCCCAAGATCTACCATTTTATTCCAGGATTCTTCTCCCAGTGAATGTAATAGATAAAAATCAACATAGTCCTTGCCTAATCGATCAAGTTGTTCTTGAAATAGACGTTTCGCATCGTCGACAGACTGAACGAGCCAGCAAGGAAGCTTCGTCGCAAGAAAATAACTCTCCCTTTCATACTTGCCCAGTACCTTGCCCGTGAAAGCTTCACTTTTTCCATCGTGATACACATATGCCGTATCAAAATAGTTGACGCCCTTTGCGTAAGCGACATCAATCATTTTTTCTGCTTCCGACTCATCGATTTCTCCGTTTTTCTGTGGAAACCGCATACATCCAAACCCTAACAGCGACGCCTTTGCTGCGACTGTCTCAAATACTCGATAATCCATTCTTTTCCTCCTCGATGAAGTTTCATTACATATAGTATAAAACTTCGAGTTAACTCGAGGTCAATAACTTTTTCATAAATTTCTTTTCCGAAGATCTGCACATGGAAAAGGATGCAGCCGCCGCTTATTTCCCCTATGAGGATGCGGCCCCAAATAGATATCGGTAATAATCCTCGGAAATAATCAGCGAGGAATATTTGAACTTGTCATTTACTGCCTGAATACAGCCTTCAACATACTCGTCTGTCACCACCTCATCCGTGAGAAGCGTTACTTCATTCGTATTCGCATCATACATGATCTTGTCATTAATGAAGCTTCGATCTTGGAAAATGACCGTGGGTGCAGTATCTGCAAAAATGTCCGTTCCTATGTAGAGACGAGAATCATATTCCAGTCCAAACAGATTGGATAGCGTTGGTGCAATGTCAAGACTCGAGCAATACGTATCTACATAGACAGGCTCCTCCATATCCGAGCACCATAGAATGAATGTATTCTCATACAATTCAAAAGTTTCCTCTACATCCTTCCCTGCCAGCTCGTTATAGTCCGCTTCTTCGAGACCATATGGATAGTGATCCGCACTCAGTGCAATGACCGTATTGTCAAGCTGCCCGGCGGCATCCAGCTGCTCGATTAGACTTTGCAGTGCTCGGTCAAGTTCAATCTGGCAAGCATAATAAGCTTGCACATTTGCGGAGCAGGTCATCCCTGAAACCAGATCTCTATTCTTGTTGGCTATATAATTTCCAGAAAAAGTATACCGAAGATGTCCGCTAACAGTCATATAATACACATGAAAAGGCGCATTCCCGACATATTCCGGAACGGTTACCTGCATCATTTCCAGGTCTGACTCTGGCCATGTAACCGCAATATCCATCCCCAAGCCAACCGCCTCATAGGTATACCCCATATTGGGATACGAAAGATCCCGATTATAGTAATCATACGTATGATCGTGATACGCATTTGTCAGATATCCAAGAGCCGAGAATTGGTTGCCAAAAGCAAACGGCATATAGTTGTCTGCAATTTCTGTATAGCTCCACACGCCGGCTTCAGGAATCAAGCCCGTCGTTGCAACAAATTCGCCGTCTGATGTGCTAACGCCCCAGACCGGTGTATAGAAATTATCAAATACGAAACCTTCTGTCGACAGTTCATACAGTGTTGGCGTCAATTCGGGATCTATGACGTATCCCGAAAACCCTTCTGCGGTAATCAGAATCAGATTCTTCCCTTCAAATATGCCCGTGTATTCGTTTGTCATGGTTGGTGTCACACTCGAGAAATACTCATTCATCTCTCGGTAGGTATCATCCTCTTCGGAAAGATTAAACGAGATATCCATCACATTGGGTTGCGGGGTCGGTGTTGGTGTCGCAGCAGGTGTTAGCGAAACATCAGAAATATCCTTCGTTGTTTCCGATGTCGTTAGCGTGGTGGTCTCAGTCACATCAGCCGCCTTGATATATGTGATGTCATCTAGTTTCACTGTCAGGTTCTCCTCAATAGCCAGATGCAGAACATTATAGCGAATATCCAGACCCATCATCGTCAAAATTCCAAAGGACTGTGCAGATTTATCCGGAACAAATTGGCTGATATACAAACTTCGTGGGCAGATAACGCCCACCTTATCACGAAGTACCAATCCCGCCGTCAAACCATACAGAAGAAGGGAAGTAACTAGACACGCAACCGGTAGCTTCCGAGTAAACGTGAGCCTGTGAAGGAGAAATCTCTGCGTGATGAAGATGACCGCCACAGGGGCAACGAGAAGCAAGATCCAACCTAGATTACGAGCCATCACATTCAATAGTACATCTGAGAAAAACATGGCATTCCCCGTACCTTTCAGAGACTGTACAATAAAGTACGTTCTGAAGATTCGGTAATAAAGAAATTGGGCAATATATATCAGGGAGAGAAGGGATATAAATATCCCCTGCAAAACATAGGATGCTTTCGGCTTGCGAAAAGCAAATGAAAGGCTAAGCAGAAACACACCAATGGACAAACTAAACCCATACCCATATGCATCAAGAGAATGGTGTAGCGCAGTCGAGAAAATAATTTCTAGATAAAGACAACACAAAGGAAATAGGAGCATTGACAAAAATGTAATCCCGATATGAATATACTTGCTGCATTTCACTTTCATTTTACTATCCCTTCATAATCACTACTACATCCATAATACAGCAACGCAATAGAATTGTGATTGTCCAGTTAGGCAAAACGAACGAATTTCTTACATACAAAAAAGAAAGCCTTACGAACATCCGCAAGACTTCCCTTCTATTCTTCCAAATAATCTACTTGTTCATTACGACACGCCATACCACTGTTCTTCCAAATACAGATTGATCCGACTCTCCATGCTCGCGATCACATCTTCGATGGGTTTTCCGGAGATAAAATATGAATTGCTCTCCTCTTGCAAAATGACACCAAGATATCCGTCATATGAATACAGACAGTTGAGAGAATCAATGGTGTCCCTGAAACCTTGTGCTGCTTCACTTGTCATCCAATCAGAAGAGAAAAGCGAGGCGAGAACCTTATCTGCATCACTTCGAATCTCGGAGTCCATTGCCTTGTTGATTTGATTATCGAATGCACTTTTCATGACCGGAATATTTACGGTCTCCGATATACTTGTCTGGACATAGTCAGAAAACATTTCCTTGATAAACGCCCAACAAGCATCTGCATCTTCTGTCCCAGAGGATATCGCGACCATGCTGTTGGGTATACACACCCTAGCGCTGTCTTCAATGGAAGGATAGCCGACATACATAATGCCCGAATCAGACCGCTGGCTATATTCTTTGTAATCATATGCGCAACAGATGTTTGCTTCTTCAAAACAAAGCTCATTATGCTTGAAAAGCGCGTTCGCATCATTACTCATAACTTCGAGATCAGAATCTGCGCCGCCAAACGCATCTGCATACTCTAGAATTGTCTTAAAATCCTCATCGGATATGTTGAATTCTTTCTGGTCGTAATCGTAAAATGAAGAGATGGAAAACTGTAGAGAAGAATTGACCAGACCCGTCTTATAGGCATTTGTAATGGTCTGACCATCAAACGATTCCGATATTTGCAGGACCTCGTCAATTGTTACAGACGGGTCATTCCCAACTACATCTGGACGAGTTATAAACCCTCTGACCGTGAATGAAGGAAATATACTGTAGCAAGAGTCTCCACTATACGCAAGATCCATAATGTTATCCAAATATAGAGACGAATCAAAATCCGACTCAATATATTCGGATAAATCTATGACCATACCGCTTTTGCCCCATGCCTCATAATTGAAATCTTTGCCATAAAATATGTCTGGGCCATCGCCTGCAGCAAAATCCGTGAGCATTTCCGTCTGAGCAGTAAGTATGGATGCAGAATCCGTATATGGATACTTTGTCCAAAAATCTTCAAGCTCTATGCGATACTCGGTATTTGTCGTATTAAATTCATATACCGCATACTTAATTGTCGAGTCCCCTGAAACTCCGTATCCACCAATCACGAGCGTCTGTTTATTTGCATTCGGATTTGTATCCTGATGTGTGAGCAGAACCAGATCATCCGAACCACTCAGAACGGCAGCACTTGCAACAAGTACATAGTCCTCCGACAGAACGAAAGTGCTCTGAAGATTATATGAATATTGTGATGGTGGAATATCCACTTGATTCCAATCCAGAATCTCTTCGCGGCTCTTCTTGTCCGTGTGAATCTTGAAGATTCCGTCCGAATAATCCAGAAGATATCCACTGGTGAAGCTCTCGATATTTGTTGCATAATCATATGCATTCCCATTCTCGATTAATGCTAATTTGTCCGTTTCAATTGTAAACAATCCTATTCCGGTCGCGATGGGAAGTCCTATGCAGAGTGTGTCGTCCTGAATATAAAAAGCATTGGAGCTTACCTCGGCATCCCCAAGTGGTATCGTACCAATTTTATCAAAAGAATCGCTGTATACTATAATTTCAGTGTCACACAAAAAAAACCACTGATTATCATAATACATATAGTCGAAAAAATAGTTCGCAGTATCTGTACTAACTATTTTTGTAGAAGCAATTTCATTCGTATTTCTATCCACAAGCAACTGTACGAATTGGCCTTGCATATCCGTTGCAAAGACGGAAAGTTGGCTTGTCGAAATAAAATCGCATCTCGTAATGGAATAGCCCTCTGGTGCAATACTTGCAATGAAAGTGCCTTTCATATCTGTCAGATAAATTGAAGTCGAAAGAGTCGCTGCTGTCTCAGGATCTTTATATTTCAGTAGAAGTGCTATGTTTGTCCCGTCTGTTGTTGCTCCCATAACTGAATAATCAACATCCTCTGGTACTTCAAGAGTCAGTTCCTGCGAAGAGAAATAGCTGCTATCTCGAGGTGTCGTTGTAATGGAGGTAGTTTCCGATGCCTTTTCCGCTTTGCAACCAATGAGTGAGATAAGTATGCCTACGGACAGAACTATACTAATGAGTCTTTTCATGTTTTTCCTCCTGCCATGCTATTGATCTCGCCCTTATGCTCCTTCTTCGCTATAGACCTCGTTTGTTACCTCAATCCATTCTCCCGTGGTTGCGTCAACAAATGCATTATTCGTGTCTGTATATCCTATAATGTCTTCTGAATATGTGAACATCCAACACGGTAGTAAATAGTAATTGTTCCCTTCTTCTGCGTCATCAATGGGAATATATCCCAGCGTTACCCTTGTTATCTCAATTGCATTCGAGGACAATTGGGCAAGCTCCGTTACAGCCGTGTCCGTTGCCTCTTCCAATGAACACAGTTCGTGATCTTCCGATACAACAGATGTCTGATCCATATATCCATGAGTGCCAATGAGATAATACTCTCCGTTACTAACAATGGCCATTGCTTCCACCATTGGTTCCATACACAGTTCCCCGTTTATACTCACATACAAGGTGTATGGGGAATAATAGACCCACAGATCCTCCATCGT
>JBPOHB010000020.1:0-14041 GCA_052036055.1 Bacillota bacterium
AGCGATAGTTCTGTTCAAGCTTAATGACTGTCGTATCGCGGAAATCCTTTTCGAAATCGAGAATATTACGTATATTGGCTCCGCGAAAAGAATAGATCGATTGATCATCATCGCCAACGACACATAAATTCCGGTAGAGCTTGGAAAGCAGCAAGATCAGCAAATACTGCGCATGATTCGTATCTTGATACTCATCAACCAGAATATACTTGAATTGCTCCTGATAGTACGTAAGGATATCCGGATTTTTCGAGAAAAGTTCGACCGCATAGTACAAAATATCATCAAAATCCATTCCGTTATTCTGGTGGAGTTTCTCCTGATATTTCCGATAGACACCCGTTATTTTTTGTCGTCTGAAATCCCCGATTGCCTCTTTCTCATACTTATCAGGTGAAAGTAATTCGTTTTTAGCCTTGCTGATCTCGGCTTGAACAGACCTTGGCACAAAGATCTTATCATTTAGATTCATTTCAGAAATACATTCCTTAATCATCTTCAGCTGATCATCGGAATCCATAATGACAAAGTTCTTCTGATACGAAATGCTCTCCGCATGTCGGCGCAAAATACGTGCAAACATTGCATGAAACGTACCCACCCACATATATGACGCCATATCGCCAATCAGATCGCGTATTCTATCTTTCATCTCGGCGGCAGCCTTATTCGTGAAAGTAATCGCAAGGATTGCCGACGGTCTTACATTCTTATGACGTACGAGCCAAGAAATTCTGTACGTGATAACGCGCGTCTTGCCTGAACCTGCTCCGGCAAGAATGAGTAATGGCCCTTCATCATGCGTAACAGCCCTCTTCTGCTCGGGGTTCAGTCCTGCGAGCAGATGTTCTTCCCATTGGCTACCTGTATCCTGTTCTAGATCGTAAAAATCGCTCAAAACATGATCCTCCAAAATGCAGTTTTCTGTTAGTCGAGTGAGGAATATTATACCATAAAACAAAAAGGCTGTTTCCCGAAGGAAGCAGCCTTTTTGCAATTCGCACAAGACGGGAAATCCAGAAAAGACTTGTTCAATACGTGCAAAGCAAATGAATAGAATCAAGTAGTTCGTTAGTAAATTGGTTCGATGAGGCCATAATTCCCGTCTTTGCGTTTATACACAACACAGACATTCCCGGATTCAGCATCAAGATATACCAGGAAACTGTGCCCTAACATCTCCATTTGCAAGATTGCATCATCCTGACTCAGTGGAATCAATTCAAAAGACTTCTTCTTTATGATCTGTTTCTCTTCTTCCTCAACTACGCCTTCTTCCACGATATCCTTGAGATACTGCTTCATATACGAGAAATCATGTATTTGCTTGTCGATACGCGTTTTCTGCTTGCGGATCTGCGATTCCAGCCGATCGACCGCTCGATCCATTGCTGTAAGTATCTCTTCATCCTTCGCTTCTGCGCGGTACATCCGATTCTGAAGCTTCATCGTTATCTCAAGCTTCTTCACATCTCTCTCGGGATGAATCTTGATGAGAAAACTTGCTTCGTCTCCAAAGTACTTGTCAAATTTAGTAAGTTTATCCGCAATCCTTTCCTCAAGTCTTTGCCCAACGTGTATGCCAATACCCTGTGTAGTGATCTTCATAGAATCACATCCTTCCGGCTAATGATCATGAATCCCAAATAGGATTCATACACTTATTATACGCAAATACAAAAAACAGCCTGTAACAAACATAACGGTTTTTTCTGAGAGAAAGTGATACAATTAAATGGTTGTGAGAAAAGTTATCCCCTGTGCTTATTCCAGTTTTCCAGTCTCGGCAGGAATCCCTTTGTCTTCCGTTTGTTGGCCGACAGTCAGTACGGATGCCGCGAGTGGAACTTCGACTGCTTTATCTGATCCTTCGGGGAATTTCGATCCGCAGACAGAACAGTAAGCATGTTCGAGCGGATTTTCCTTTTTACAGGTAGAGCAGATCTTAAGACCCTTCTCAAATAATATTTTCAAATTGCACGCCTCGATATCCAAATAGTGCCCGGCGATGGATTCACATCGGGAGTTAATTCCCTTCGAGACATCCACACTGGCATCGCGATATTGTTCGTAATATAATTTACCTATCTCATCAAATAAACGGCTAATGTTTGCATTCTTATCCTCAATTGTCTTCTGTAATTGTGCGATGGGTTTCGTTTTCGGATCAAAAAGTGCCATACTTGATCTCCTCCTTATTGGGATAATTCATTGTTGGATTATCAACAATATAACCTGTATTATAGTCCCTTTTAGCAAAAACAAAAAGAGAAGCCCGCAAATAGATTTCTCATCTGCGGACTTCTCAAATGATTTACTAAGAAGAAGGGTCAAATTACTTCGCGTCAACCATTGCCATGTGCTCGATGAGCATAAGGACCTTGTTGGAATAGCCCCACTCATTGTCATACCACGACACAAGCTTGACGAAGTTAGGATTCAGAGCAATACCTGCATCCGCATCAAAGATGGATGTACGTGCATCATGGATGAAATCAGAAGATACTACAAGATCTTCTGTGTAGCCAAGGATACCCTTGAACTGCTCAGACTCAGAAGCCTTCTTGATAACTGCCTTGATCTCGTCATAGGAAGCACCTTTTTCAAGACGTACGGTAAGATCCACAACAGATACGTCTGCTGTAGGAACGCGGAAAGCCATACCTGTCAATTTGCCGTTGAGCTCAGGAATAACCTTGCCAACTGCCTTTGCAGCTCCCGTTGAAGAAGGAATGATGTTGAAAGCAGCACCACGTCCGCCTCTCCAATCTTTCTTTGAAGGACCGTCAACCGTCTTCTGTGTAGCTGTTGTAGCATGAACCGTTGTCATAAGACCTTCGATAATTCCGAAATTGTCATTGATGACTTTGGCAAGAGGAGCCAGACAGTTTGTTGTGCAAGAAGCGTTGGATACAACTGTCATATCCTTTGTGTACTTATCCTGGTTAACACCCATAACAAACATAGGAGCATCAGCAGAAGGAGCTGAAATGACAACCTTCTTGGCACCGCCAACAAGGTGAGCAGACGCCTTATCCGTTGTTGTGTATACGCCTGTAGATTCTACGATATATTCTGCGCCAACAGATTTCCAATCAATCTCCGCTGCATTCATGCATGCAAAAATCTTAATCTTAACGCCTTCAACAACGATAAAATCTTCACCAACTTCGATTGTTCCGGCAAACTTACCATGTACTGTGTCATAACGGAGCATATACTCCATGTACTTAGGATCGATAAAAGGATCGTTGATACCGACTACTTCAATATTGGGGTTAGCAACAGAAGCACGGAAAACTAAGCGTCCGATACGTCCAAATCCATTGATTCCAACTTTAACTGCCATGTTTATTCCTCCTACGTGTTCCCTGTGAATCAGGGTTACTTCTACTTATCAGTGCAATGCACCACGAAGATTTTACCGCAAATAGCGTCATTTTACAACCAAACAGCGACCCTGTTGTGTAAAAAAAAAAGTTCTCACAAACAGACAAACTGTTCAAATTGTAGTAAGAGAACAGCAAAGTAATTTTCATTTTGCTTGTATTCTCGCTATTTTTGCGAAATTTCACAGAAATCAGATGGTTTTATGTGCTTCTACACGAAAAATCCGAAACCCCTGTTCAGCGAATTTCTGTTCAAATTCAGTCCGAATATTATCCGCGTCCCAGACGCTGTGATGCAGATCTTCCGTCTGGCAAGAAAGCGCAAGATTGGCAGCGCGGAATTCATCTTGTGAAAATGCGAACAGCCGCTCGTTATCTGTCTTGAAATGTATCTGCCCGTCTGCTGACAAAAGCTCCTTGTACATCTCAAGATATACGCGATACGTTAGTCGCCTCTTGGGTTTGTTTTTCTTCGACCAAGGATCACAGAAATTGATAAATATCCTGCTAACCTCGCCTTCGCCGAAATAGTTCCTAAGTTGAAATGCATCTGCATTCAGGAAGAACAGGTTTGTCATTCCGGATTTTGCCGCCTCTTCAATGGCCGCCAAAATGACGGATTCGTCCTTCTCGAGAGCTATATAACACACATCAGGGTTGCGTTTTGCCATCTCAATCGAGAAACGGCCTTTCCCGCACCCAAGTTCAAGGTATACCGGCGCATCTGGTGGCATTTCACATGCCTCGCGCCAGTGACCCCGATTCATCACGGGAACTGAAAACCAATACCTTTTGCATGCCTCCATGCGCATCTCAATATTCTTCTTTTTTCTCATGCGAGCCATATGTACACGAATCCTTTTGTTTTTATCGATATTGTACACTATTTCGCAGGATCGTCCAGTCGAATTTATGATTTAACATAGGATCCGATAATGGCATCCATCTCGATTTCGACGATCTGCGTCGGACGGTTAAGTGCCGTAGTTCCGACAAGGGTGCACAGGGGGCGAACGTCTTTAAATATGCCAGCATATGCACGTGTGATTTCTCCGGAGAATTTCATGTCCGTTGCGTATATTTTTACACGAATGACTTCTTCTCTTTTGCCCCCCGCCTTCTCAAGGAGAGCGACCTGCTTCTCAAGCACATATTTTGTCTGCTCGTATGGATCATTTTCTCCGTAAACCGTTCCGTCTGGCTGTACAGACGTCGTACCTCCGACAAATGCAAACGGACCGACTTTAACAATTCTGCTATATCCGACTTTCTCCTCAAGGGGTGCTCCAGACGAATAGTTTACTCTTTCCAAATCCATTTTTCTTTCCTCCTACATTTTTGCTTTGAAACGGTCATACGTAAATTCTGAAAGATCCAGCGTGGTCTCTTTCCCTATGGCAAGCTCTGAAACGAGCAGTCCAACAATTGGTGATATTCCGAAGCCGTGTCCAGTGAATCCTGCGGCAATGACAAGTCCCGGCACTTCCGATACTCTGCTGATGACGGGCACTTTATCTGCCGTCTCATCAATCCATCCAGCCCAAGTACGGACAATTTTCGCGTTTTGCAGTACGGGAAAGTACTTTATGATACCGCGGCATACGCAGGGTGCCGTAATCGGTGTTGTGACAGAGTTTTCCGTATCAATCGTATAATCTTCAATGCCACTCGACCCGCCGAAAACAAAAGATCCGTGTTTGGATTGATGACCATAGAAGTCTGCCTCCGCCGTGCCCAGCATCTGGTCAAACATACGGGGCTGCTCCTCCGTTACAAGTGCTTCAAGAAGGATCTTCTTCATAGGAATGTCAATCCCTACCGAAGATGCAATCTCTCTTGACTCATATCCAGTTGCGATAATAATCGTCTCTGCCTCATATATGGACTGATCGGTGATGACTCGTCTTGCTTTTCCGCGTATTTTCTCGATTGATATAACGGCTTCACCGGTAATGAATCGAGCCCCAAGCTGTCTTGCTCTCCTGAAAAAAGCAAGCGTCGTCATCATTGGATTCGCATGCCCGTCTGTTGGGCAATAACTCGCTCCAATGACCTCTTCAGACATATATGGACATATCTCGCGTGCCTCTTCTCCGGATACCATCCATACATCAAGACCTGCTTTGGCACTGTTCCCAGATAACCCGCGCAGGATTTCCATATGCTTTTCCGTCTTTCCCAGGCGAAGATTTCCCTTTTGGCAATATTCGACATCTGCACCTAGTTCTTCTGACAGCGTCGGCCACAGATTCTTAACTCCGTACATAGCAAGCGGCAATTCGCGGACATCTCTTGCCGATTGCCGGACACCGCCGCCATTTCTGCTCGATCCTCCGTGACCAATTTCGTATTTCTCCAAGACAATACATGATACGCCTTGCTTTGCCAGGTTATAAGCTGTGGAGCATCCGATCACGCCGCCTCCAATGATTATGACATCTGCTGTTGTATTCATATTTTGTCACTCCTCATTCGCAAAAGTGCGCATCTCGATCGGACGTGCCGGAGAACGCGGTTGTGCCAATTCAAACGTTGCAGGCGAAACCTTGCATTCGGCGGCGACCACCGCTCGCACTAACTTAGCACAGGTCTGCCCCTGACATAATCCCATGCCGCTTCGCAAATAACGCTTAATCTCAATTAGTGAGGTCATTCCATCGTGGACTGCCCGACGAATCTCGCCTTTGGTTATTTCTTCACAGCGGCAAATAATCAGATCATCATCTGGCATCGCAACGAATTCGCCTATATCCACCGAGCGATCTTGTAGATTCTTCATAGCTTCTCACCTCCTGCTCGAAAAAACCGTGCCTTGTCAGCGTATTCTGCGGGAACCATTATGGACAATACAACGGTATGATCCAGCGCTTTTGCACTTTGTACCAAGACGACTTCTGCCTCGCAGACAGCTTCTCCTTTGCGGTCAAGAGCCATTCCTTTGCTTCCCTTCTCTGGTATGGGAAGAAACTCGTATGGAAGAGAAATGATGGCACTTCCATCTTTATTCTTTTTCATAAGGAAAATGGCTTGCCCCGGGCAAGATGCAACACACATCGCGCATCCCGTACATGTAGCTGTATCGCTGATAATCGGCAGTTTCGTAATTTTGTCGCCGACAATGATGCAACCTTTACTGCATACGTCCTGACACGGATTGCAGGGAATATTCTGTGTGCATTCAATAATTGGATGAACCTCATATTCATTCTCACAGACAACCGCCGCAGGAAAAGAGGCCAACTCGCTTTCGTCGATATATCCTTTTTCAAGCAGACTCTTCGAAAGAGTAAAGCCCTCCTCCGTCTTGACAATATCCGTTCTGCCCTTCATCTCATGTCCGAACATTCCCTCACGAAGCTGTCCAAGCGACTTCTTGAGATCTGAAACCCGAACAAGAAATTCTTCCTCTGAAATATAGCCACTATTTCTGGCAGCCTGCGCACCAGCAATTCTGCCTTGTATCATGGCACTACTTGCCTCTTCAATTCCGGCAACATCGCCTGCAGCATAAATGCCAGGAAGAGACGTCTGTGTGTAATCTACGCAGACAGGAATCAGCCCACCCTTTTGTGGAACCTCCGCCATCAGACAGCCGGCCGTGCGCAGAAGCTGGGACATCGGAGACAGACCCACAGCAATGCAGATCGTATCCACTTCAAGCGTTTTCTGCGATCCCTCAACAATTTTCCAATTCGCATCCACTTTGCCAATTGTTGCCGAAGTGACGTGGTCGTCGCCATTTGCTTGTACTACGGTATGTGACAGATAAAATGGAACGCCTGTCCGGGCAACTTTTGAGGCGTGAACACCATAACCGCCAATGCGCGGAGCTGCATCTATAATGGCTACTACTTCGCAACCGGCCTGCATGAGCTGGTAACTTACAACAAGACCAACATTCCCCGATCCGACCATGAGAATCTTCTTCCCAGGACGCACGCCATGGAGATTCATCATTGTCTGAGCAGCGCCTGCTCCGATTACACCCGGCAGCGTCCATCCTTCAAAAGGAATCATATTTTCGCTCGCGCCTGCCGCTACAAGTATATGATCACCTTTGATGTGTTCAATCCTGTCTTCTTTTGAGCAGATAATCTCGCGATTTTTGTATATACCCATTACCGTTGTGTCGAGGCGAACCTCAACCCCAAGAGATGTGGCTTCCTCAAGAAGCTTCTCGCCGATCATGAATCCTCTGATTTTGGCCTTGTGCTCGCGCGATCCGAAAAACTTATGAATTTGCTTGAAAAGCTGACCGCCAGGTCTGTGATTCTCATCAATGACAAGAACCTTCATGCCTGCTTTCGCCGCCTCTATTGCGCCGGATAATCCTGCCGGACCCGCGCCGATTACGATAAATTCATATCTATTCATTTTGCTTCCACCCCGTATTGTGTTCTGACGTCCATACCCTCGCGTAACGGCGTGACACATGTGCGGACATTCGGTCTTCCATCAACAATCATGACACAGTCCGTGCATCTTCCAATTGCACAAAAAATACCGCGTGGCTTCCTCTTCTTGGACGTGTATCGGTGAACCATAAGCCCGGCTGCCTTCAGCGCGACAGCAATGGGTTCATCTTCGTATCCGGTAAGCGTATTACCGTCAAAAGTGAATTCTACGGATCGGCCTTTGCTTATTTCTCCCAATATCGGGTGATCCTTCATTCTCATATCGTCTGCAACCATTTTTCCATTCCTCCGCAAAATACGTAACACATCACTTCTCGTCACCTAAATATTGTTATTTGCCGTAAATCCAAACCCTTTGCCCAGGACAAAATCACTTCCGACCAACGGAATACCCGTCATAGCCGTTGTCTCAAGAGATCGTGAGCGAAGATCTTCTCTTTGAAGATTGTTGAGTTTTGATTTGCCGGCTGCCTTTGCAAGGAGAACCGCTTCAGCGGTCATGCCGCGTATATAGTTGGCGACTCTTTCTGCCGCCGCATCGACGTCTAAGTTTTTGCGCTCATCTTCATGCTGCGTGCCAATGCCAAATGCACAGTGACCCGTATGACATTTCATGCATACGCGACATCCCATCGCGACCATTGCGCTGGTACCAATTGCAACTGCATCAGCCCCGATAGCCAAGGCCTTTGCCACATCCGCACCGTTTCTGATTCCACCCGAGGCAATCAGGCTGATCTCATCCTTCATACCCATTTCTTCTAGCGTCATCACTGCCTGAACAAGTGCTGGCATCAGTGGTATGCCAAGATGATCCGCCGCCATAACAGGGGCGGCACCCGTTCCTGCCTGACAGCCATCGAGAATGATACCGTCGACACCGATCTTAACAGCAATCTTGATGTCTTCACGAACTCGTCCCGCGGCAATTTTTGCAAAAATCGGAACATTCCCATCCGTAAGTTCGCGAAGCTGCTCCATCTTGATAACCATATCATCCGCACCGAAAGCATCGCCGCTTCTTGGATGGCTATGAAGATCAATACCGACAGGAATCTGACGCATTTTGGAGATGTCTTCTGTGATTTTGCTCCCCATCAGATGACCTGAAAGACCTGGTTTTGCGCCGATACCATAGAGTACTTCAAGCATGTCCGCATATTCCAAATTTCTTTTCGTAAATCCCATGCGACTTGCAAGAACCTGAATGGACTGACGATACGAATTCGCAAGTTCCTCCGGCAAAATGCCGCCTTCACCGTTACTGATTACTGTTCCGACAAGCGATGAAGCCTTTGCAAGTGCAATCTTCGCTTCTTTACTCAGTGCTCCGTATGACATTCCGGCAATCATGATTGGTGTCTCAATGACGAGCGGTTTCTTTGCGAAACGTTTGCCAAGTACCGTTCTTGTCTCGCAATCTTCCCGATAGGTATCGAGCGGCATCCTTGTCAGCTGACCGGGCAGAATCATCAGATCATCAAAATTCGGCATTTCCCTTGGTGTTGCACAGCCACGAATTCTGTGTTTTCCGTATGTCGCCTTGTAATCGATTTCAGCAAGCGTGTCTTTGTTCCAGAGTGCCTTGACGCTATCTGAAGGTTCTTTCATTCTCTCATCGCTCATACTTCCACCTCCTTTGACGGTTGATAGTTCTTTTGATCGAGCTTATTAAGCTCTGGCTTAAACAGAACATATTTATGCCTGCCGGTAAGTGCCGGGCGAATCGCCGAGAAACGAACGGGATCCGCATCTACACCGTATTTCGCAAAGAGATCCGTCAGATAGGTCTTTTCTTCCTCCGTAATGGCGTCCAAGAAAACGTTGCCACCAAGCTTTGCGGATACATCTGGGTCCTGCGTGAAAACGATACCTCTGTACATGGATTCTGCAATCAGATTCCCTACGGTTCCGATTACGACAAGAGATCCTCCCATTGCCATCTGCGCCGCCCACCTGCCAGCATTTCCACAAACCAGAATGGTTCCGCCCTTCATTCCATATCCGACACGACTCCCTGTACTTCCATAGATGACAATCGTGCCACCGTTGATGTATGCGCCGACATTGCAGCCGGCATTATTTTTAATGATCAGTTCACCATCCATCATGTCGTCGCCTGCATACCAGCCAGCATTGCCCTCAATGACCACTTTGGGCCCCTCGAGAAAACTGGCTGTGTAGAGTCCTGTGCTATCTGTTATCGAGATAAGCGCATCTCCCGTGAGACCGACACACATGTTATGCATGGAGTGTGCGTTATTTACCGTGATTTCATGTATTCCTTGCTTCATCAAATTCGAAATGGATCGATTCAGCTTGGATGATTCTATGATTGCAGCATCTATATATTCCATACTCTGACCTCCCCGGGCTCCATCTCCTCGGCAAAAGAATCACCGGCGAGAGAAGAAAACTCAATCTGTTCTGAACCGATCATGATTTTCTCATCATCTTCAATAAGGAGAAGTGGTTTGACGCCGAGTTTGTCTTTTACAAAGCCGATTTGCGTAGGCGTAGCTGCAAGGATGCAGAATATGCCGTCCATTTCGTCAAGTGCAAACTGGAGTGCCGCTTCAAGATCGCCATCGTTTTCCTTCATTGCGTAGGCGATCAGATGACTTGCCGCTTCGGAATCATTCATTGTCTTGAAAATGCATCCCTTCGATTCAAGAAATCTTCTCATTTTGAAGTAATTCGTAAATTGACCGTTATGAACAATCGCGAGATCTGGGAAGAATGGGGAAGAAAATGGATGTGCCGCGTTAACATCTTCCGCGCTTTCGGTCGCCATCCTGACATGTCCTATTCCATGAACAGCGCCATTGCCGGAAGATACAACGTGATGATTTGTAAGATTTGTAATCGGACCATTTTCCTTGAAAATCTTCAATTTACGTGACAGAGAGTGAACCGTAACGCCTTTGATTTCGTTAAGACTTTCATGAAGTTGTGCCTTTTTATCTTCAGATACGTCAAGAGAAATATCGGCAAACCATACGTTCCCACTTGCGTAGAATTCGTAATTTCCGACTACTTTACCAAACTCGTTTATGACCGAAAGGACTTGATTTTCAAGCTCTTTTGCCTTGATCGTGACTCGGAGGACTAAGTCCTCCGAGTCGCCGAAAAGGGCAATTCCGCTGGCATCCGGTCCTCTATGCTGGATGCACTGAAGCATTTCCAGTAGATCAGCTGAGAAGTGTTTTGTATTTTTGTATACAAGACCTGCTATGCCACACATAAGATCGCCTCCAAATTATACGTGATATGAATATGTATCCCATTCCCAGTCCGTTATATATTTAGCGAACTGGTCTACCTCATTTGTTTTAAGAACAACAAACGTATTAAGTAATTCTTCTCCGATGTACTCGCAAAGCCAATCATCTTTTTTGAGAAGTTCAAGTGCCCGGAAAAGACTTCTGGGAACCATCTGATTCTGCCGTTCTTTATCATGGTACAGATCTGTGGTAACGACTTCCGGCGGATCAATTTGATTTTTGATTCCGTCCAGACCCGCTGCCAGAATTGCGCCAAGTGCCAGATACGGATTGCTTGCTGCGCTTGCTGCACGAACCTCTACACGTGTTGCCTTCCCTCTTTCATGGGGAACGCGAATGTAAGAAGTACGGTTGTCATAGCCCCAGCCAACATAAATCGGAGCATAGGAGTCTGGCTGATAACGCTTGTAGCAGTTTACGGTAGGTGCAAGAAATGCAGTCATTCCAACGGCATGTTTGCATAGCCCACCAATAAACCATCTCATAATGTCAGCCATCTCATCCTTCCCATTCGGATCATAGAACAGATTCTCACCTGTCTTCAAATCGTTGAAAGAAATATGGAAATGACATCCACTTCCTCCTTCTGCCGGCTTCGGTTTGGCCATGAAAGTAACAAACATATTATTTAGCTCAGCTATGTCCTTGGTAATGGACTTAAACTGTGCCGATTCATCCGCACAGCGGACGACCTTCGCATGTTTCCAGTTGTATTCAAACTGTCCTGGATAGTACTCATGATTCATATACAAGACATTGAAGTGGAGTTTGTTGAAAGTCTGTGTAAGCTTCGTAAGGAAGCCCTGCGGGTCTGTCCGACAGTTGCTCGTATAGCAGTTGCAAGGTTGATTCGTGTATGGCTTAAGCTGTCCATCCTCGCCTTTGTTGAAAAGGAAGAACTCAAGCTCACTTGCAGCAATCGGATCTAAACCCAGCTCATGATACTCATCTACGATTCTCTTCAGGAAAGCCCTTGGCGAATGCGCCATCGGCTTGTCGTGGTAATATACATCTCCCTGAATGACCGCAGTCTTCTCGAGGTACGGAAGTACCATGAATGTAGAAGGATCAACAACCACTTTTAGATCGTCCGCAACTTCAGATAGACTCTCCTCAGCGACAACATTGTTGTCAAAGCACATAAGGAAAATAGCCGATGCGCAGGCACTTCCTGAATCAAACAGTTCATCAAGCATCGTAGCCGGCATAATCTTGCCTCTCGTAATGCCGAGGATATCAACAAACTCAACGCGAATCATCTCGATATCATGCTTCTGTATTAATTTTTCAATCTCTTCTTGTGTACGAATATCTAGTCCGGTCCACTTATCTACTGCCATACATGTCACCTCTGTTTTGTGAAAAATTGCTTATTCGAGAACGGCGGCTGCACCAGGGATTGCAACTTCCCTATCCGCTAATTCATCTTCCGTTAAGTGATTCTCGTTAAGGGCTCTGTCCTTTTCGATAATTAAGTCAATGTCTTCTGCCGCAAAGAAAGGCTTCTTCATGACCAACTTGACCCAGGCAATCGCATAAACGACAAGGACCGCTAAGAATATTCCGAATATAGTGAAAATTTTCTGTCTTGTTCCGGTACCATCCTCTGGATATATATTCCAAACCATATAGATGCTCCCCAAAGAACCAACGATCTGTGGAATACCAAACAGCTTGAGTTTGAAGCTTCTTTCTCTGTTTGGGTATTTACGCCGGAGTACAAGTACGTCCAGATGGCTGACGATGTAGGAAAGGAGCCAGAAACAAGAGGCGGAAAGGATGAGAACCTGAATGTCTTTCGTTGTAGAAATGCCGGTAAGCAGGATACCAATTAAAATGACAGATAGAGTAAGCAGTGCGACAAAGGGAGAATTCTTCTTGTTTGTTTTTGCAAACACCTTCGGAACCATACCCGTCTGTCCCATACCGCAAAGAATGTAGGAGCAACTGGAAACGATTGTATTTAGCGAGCTAACGCCAGCTAAGATCGTAACGCCACCCATCCAGTATTTGCCCCATGGTCCAACAAGCGATTCGGCGAAAACCATGTGAGGCATATCACCAGCAAGTGCGGACAAAGAAACATACTTTGTCATTCCAACACCAAGGAAAACCTGAAGAATAAACAATACGACCAAACCCAGAATCATCGAAAGGGGCACATCTCTTTTCGGGTTCTTCAAATCTCCGCTGATCGGAAGAATGAATTCAACACCAATGAAGAGCCAGAATCCAATGGCTGCCAGTCCGACAACGTTTCCAAGACCTGTAACGGAAGGTGTCTCAACATGTGCAATCGTGGGCATTGACGTGAGCGTAAAGAAACTCAAGACTGCCATGGTAGCCATAGAACCAATCAAAAGAATAACGGTCAGGTTCTGTAGGAATGCATATGACTTAACCCCCAGAATATTGATTGTAAGCAGAAGCGCCATCAGCAACAGGCTGTATAGTGTCGCACTGCCTCCAAATAATGTAGACAAAACCAATCCGAACATGCCCGCTTCAACGCTTGCTGCGAGCATGGTACATACAACATAGGCCGCCAGCGTTGAAATGATAGAGACACCATTTCCGAAAGCCGCCAAAGTGTACTGGCTTAATCCCCCCGTAACATTTGGCATGATGGAATTGAGTTCAGAAAAACTAAATGCAACAAAAATGTTCAAAATAAACGCGATGGAGAGCGGTAAAATAAACGCTGTTCCCGCCATACCAAACCCTGAACCAAGTGAGACAAGGCAACTCGTGGCAACGATCAGTCCGACCACAGTAGATACTGCACTTCCAAGTCCTAATTTCTTACCCATACTTTCTTACCTATTCCTTTCCACTTTTTCTGATTATGAATGAAAACTTCCTGACACATTCCTTCAAAATACTTCGTTCTTCTTGTGATACTAAAATTACAATCCACCTCCCCGGAAACAAAAAAAGCGCTGTCATCGAGATT
>JBPOHB010000063.1:0-3677 GCA_052036055.1 Bacillota bacterium
ATGCGAACCGTGGAGGAACTGCGGGTTTCGGCTCCTGTTATCAGGGCGTCGGGATGATAGTATCCGGGCATCCATGCACACATCTCTCGGATTCCGTCCCGAAGAGCGTCGGCGATCCGGGGAGGAAGGTAGCTCTCGACACTGGCGAAACGCGTGCCGGGCCGATACGTTGGAAGAAGGTCTCCAAATCTTTTTGTATTTCTCTGCGCCAGAAAATCTTCAAGACGCTGGACGGGCGCATAATAGTTTTGTCCGCCGGAGAGGAAGGCGGCAGATTCGATTTCGCGTTGAAAACGGATGCCGGACAGAGGATGATCTTGCGGGAAATCGCTGTCTTTTAGTGTAACCAGTATGGCCGAATTCGCATTTTCGCCGTTTCGAAGGGAGTGGCTCATTCCGTTTGTCACGAGTCGTTTTGGCTCTGAGGCGGCGGCAACGACATTTCCTCCGGGACACATGCAGAAGGTGTAGACATTTCGCAGATCTGGAAGGTGGACGACCATTTTGTAATCAGCTGAACCGAGCGCGGGATGACCGGCAAAACTTCCATAGCATAATTCGTTGATCAGCGATTGCGGGTGTTCGATCCTCACTCCGACGGCAAAGGGTTTCGGCTGCATCTGTATTCCAGATGCGAAAAGATGTTCGATCGTGTCGCGCGCGCTGTGGCCAATGGCAAGAATGAGATTGTCCGTTCGGATTTCCTGGCGCACATTGCTTTCCATATAGACGGCTCCGGTGACTGCGTTGTTGTACTGAAGAATATCGGTAAGTTGTGCGCGAAAATGTATTTGCCCGCCTAAGGAGAGAATTCGCTCCCGCATTTTCCTGACGATGATATGCAATCGGTCTGTCCCGATATGTGGTTTCTCATCCCAGAGGATCTCTTCGGGTGCGCCAGCATTGACAAAAGTCTGCAAGATGAATCTCTTTCGTTCGTCTTTCTTGCCGAGTTTTAGTTTGCCGTCGGAGAACGTTCCGGCACCGCCTTCGCCGAAGGCTACGTTGCTGTCCGGGTCAAGAAGTCCGCTTTCCCAGAACGCCTTGACGCGAAGACGGCGATCCTCTATGGGTTCGCCTCTCTCAAGAAGGATAGGATTTGCGCCTGCCTCTGCGAGCAGGAGTGCGGCGAATAATCCGGCTGGACCGGCGCCGATGATGACAGGAGGCAATTTAAAATTGCTTTTTTGTACAATCTGATACGGAAGAATTGTTCCTCGGGTTATGCTCTTGTTGATCCGATTCCAGATCACTGTATCTTCATTTTCACAAGGGTAAAGATGTACGAAAAGGGTCATTTTGAAGCAAATGTCCTGAGCGTTTCTTTTGAAAACGCATCGCTTCTCAATGCTGATTTTCTCAATGCTTTCCAGCGAAATAGAGAGCCGTTCTGCGGCAAGCCGAAGCAGCATAGAATTGTCATATATAAGGGGAACGTACAAATCCGCTATTTGTATCACGAAAGTTACCTCGCCTTTCTTTCACTAGATTACCATATGTTTGGAAAAATGTGATTTGATTTGCTTGGTTGCATCGGATAGAATGGGGATAAGTGATTTGTGGAATTTGCGTATGCGTGCGCTTGTATATTCGGATAAGGAGATGGACAAATGGGTTTTTGGGATATTTTTTATGTTTTTGGGCTGCCGATTGCTCTTGCGGCTATGGTTTTTTCGCTCGTCGCAAGTTTCTGGACGAAGAGTACTTTTAAGAAATACAGCAAAGTTATGTCTTCAGGCAAAATGACGGGTTATGATGTAGCGCAGAGAATCTTGCATGAGAATCGTCTTTCGGGCAAATTCGGCGCGGATTATACCGTTGATATTCAGCATGTTTCCGGTTCGCTTACGGATCACTATTCTCCCAAGGAGAAGGTGCTTCGTCTTTCCGATTCCGTCTATAACAGTACGTCCGTTGCTGCGATTGGCGTTGCGGCGCATGAGTGTGGGCACGCGATTCAGGACTCGGAGCATTTTATGCCCAATACGCTGCGCTCGGCTTTGGCGCCCCTTGCCGGAATCGGATCTCAAGCGGGTCCCTATCTTGCGATTATCGGGTTCATTTTTTCGGGGCGGACCGCAAATTCCAGCATAGGTTCGCTGATGATTAATGCCGGCATACTCTTGTATGCCGTGGCTGTGCTGTTCTATCTGGTTACGCTTCCGGTCGAGCTGGATGCGAGTCGTCGGGCGGTGAAGATTCTGGATGAGTCTCGCATTCTGAGCGGTGAAGAGCTTTCGGGCGCGAAGAAAGTGTTGTCGGCAGCAGCAATGACATATGTGGCGGCGGCTGCGGCGGCTATTATCACGCTTCTCCGATTGATGGCACTCAGCAGACGAAGGAATTGATTTATCGAAGGTTTTTCCTTCATCTCGGGGAGGGTGTATGTATACCGCAGCGATTCTTATTGCTAGTGACAAGGCCTCGCAGGGTCTTCGAGCCGATGCTTGCACCGCGGTGATCCGTTCATTTCTGGACCCTTGCTCTTTCCAAATTGTCGGAGAGACGGTGCTTCCTGATGACGTATCGCTTATTTCAGAAGAGCTTCGTAGGTTTTCTGATGTACTTCAGGCAAACCTCATTATTACATCAGGCGGCACAGGGTTCTCAAAACGAGATGTAACGCCGGAGGCAACGCGCGCGGTTATTTCGAGAGAAGCTCCGGGTATCTCGGGTGCGATTCTTCACTATAGTCTGCTTAAGACGAAGAGGGCGATGCTTTCTCGAGGCGTTTGCGGGATTCGCGGGGATTCGCTGATTATCAATCTTCCGGGAAGCCCCGTCGCGGCCGCGGAGATTCTTGCGGAGATTTTGGATACGCTCCTTCATGGAATTGGCATTCTCACGGGTGATGTAACGGAGTGTTCGCGCGCTTTACATGGTGAATCGGACAATTGAGATGGACATATTTGAGGGATTGAGCTGTGAAGGATTCTTTTGGAAGAGTGATTGATTACGCCCGGATTTCCGTTACGAAGACGTGTAATATGCGTTGTGAATATTGTATGCCGTTGCCGCATTTTCAGATGGTGGAAGATACGAACATTCTGTCGGATGATGAAATTCTTACTATTCTGTCGGCCATGTCCGAAATCGGGATTTCGAAAATTCGCCTGACCGGCGGAGAGCCACTCTGCCGCACTGGTATTCCCGCGCTCATCGGGCGGATGCGCGATTCTTTTCCCGCGATGGAAATTACAATGACAACAAACGGGGTCTTACTGGAGAAGTATGCCGGTGAGCTGAAGCGAGTGGGGCTGAACCGCGTGAATATCAGTCTGGATAGTCTGGATGCGAAGAGGTATCAGGCGATTACCGGATCGGATTTGTTGCCGGAGGTTCTGCGGGGAATTGCTGCGGCGCAGGCGGCTGGATTCGAGAAGATTCGCTTGAATACAGTTTTGCTTAGAGGTATAAATGAGGTGGATATTTTGCCTCTTATCACATGGACACTTTCCGAGAATATCGATGTCCGTTTTATTGAACTTATGCCGATCGGACGCACGAAGGATTATTGTTCAGAACATTTCTTCTCGGCGCAGGCGGTTCTTGATAGGGTGGCAGAGCTTGTACCTGAACCGGCTTCTCATCTGCATGAGGCGTCGTCGTATTTTCGGTTGCCAGGAGGAAAAGGACGTGTCGGATTGATTCGTCCGTTGTCATGTAAATTCTGTTCT
>JBPOHB010000050.1:0-23325 GCA_052036055.1 Bacillota bacterium
TTATCGGCGTCAGCAGGGGAGGCGTACGAACTGCCACCCTTTCTATTCCTCTTCGCTATATGCACACCCCCATTGAGACACTCGAAATCGATGATATTATGTCCGTCTCAGATCTTCTCTGCATTCTGATTAAGGAAGGTGTGTCGGATCATGAATAAGCAATTGGAAGAATTATGCCAGCTGTCCGGGGTCTCCGGCGATGAAGACCGTGTATCTGACTATATTACGAGCAAGATTGGCTCGCGCGGAGTGGTAACAAAGGACCCGCTTGGCAATCTTCTTGTGTATAAAGAGGGAAAAAAGCGTTCGGCGAACAAGATTATGTTCTGCGCGCATATGGATGAAGTTGGTTTTGTTGTAACGGATATCACAAAGGATGGGTTGGCACGGTTTGCAACGGTTGGTGGGATTGATACGCGCGTGATAATCGGAAAACAGATTGCGATCGGCGACAGTAAAATTCCGGGAGTCATTGGAACGAAGGCCGTGCACTTACAATCAAAAGATGAGAAGACAAGCGTCCCGAAGATGAAAAACCTATATATTGATATTGGAGCAAAGAGTAAAGAAGATGCGCTCAAATGGATAGCTCCCGGAGATTATGCGGTCTTCGTTTCCGACTTCCTTTCTTTCGGGAATAACCTCGTCAAATCCAAGGCACTCGATGATCGAGTCGGATGCGCCTGCCTACTTGAGATAATGGATATGCCGCTTGAATATGATGCATATTTTGCCTTTACGGTTCAGGAAGAAGTCGGTCTTCGTGGCGCGAAAACAGCCGCATATCGTCAGAATCCGGATATGGCTATCATAATTGAGACGACAACTGCAGCCGATATATCCGGTGTTTCTGACTCGGCAAGAATATGCGCACTTGGGAGAGGCCCCGTTGTCTCCTACATGGATCGAGCAACCATTTACGATTCTGGACTTTATAAGCTTGCCATGCAGACGGCGCAGGATGCTGAAATCGCGTGCCAGACCAAGTCGATGATCGTAGGCGGAAACGATGCAGGAGCTGTTCATGTTAGTCGCGGCGGAATCCGAACAATAGCGCTCTCCTTACCTTGTCGATATTTGCATTCTCCGAGCTGTGTAATACATGTATCCGACCTAAAACAAACGGTGGATTTAGCAGTACAATTGTTTGTGAGAATGGCGGAATTGCCAACAACTTCACTTCTTCGGGAATGAATGCAATAGAAGGGCACAGGGAATGCGATGAAACTTACGGGAAATGTATTTTTGAAAATCAAAAAGTATGCTGGTTTATTTCTGCATATTACCTTGATCGGTTCGATCCTTTATTCAATTGTTCAAATTATCCTCACGTCACATGGAGAATCTGCCTCCTCGCATGTGCAAAGTGATTATGTCCTTATGCTGGTTCAGTGTATTTTGGGACTCGTGGTTATGGTCCTGCCAAGTTTTCTTGAGAAGAAACTTAGCTTTGTCATACCTAACTCGATGTACGTCTTGTATTTTGTGTTTCTGTACTGCGCAATCTATCTGGGAGAAGTGCGGCGATTCTATTACATCATTCCCTTTTGGGATACGATTCTGCATGCCTTCAGCGGCGGCATGCTCGGAGCCTTCGGGTTTCTTTTGGTAAGTGTGCTAAATGATGCCAAGACGGCCAGATTTGAATTGAGCCCCTTTTTCGTGGCACTATTTGCTTTTTGTTTTGCCCTTTCGATTGGTGCTTTTTGGGAAATCTATGAATATACGGGGGACCTTGTACTGGGTCTTAACATGCAGAAATATCGGCTTTCTGACGGAACCAATTTGGTTGGGCAACTTGCCCTTTCCGATACGATGATCGACTTAATGATTGATACGCTGAGTGCCGCGGTTGTAGCAACCTATGGCTTCTTTGTGATCCGAGACAAGAAAGACATATTACCCTTGCATTTCGATAACGATTCCAATAGAATAGGCGAAAAAGACCATTTGACGGAGGATAACCATGCAGCAGTTTGATCAAGTTACGGTACGTAAGAAGGCGAACATTTATTTTGACGGCAAGGTAACCAGCCGAACCGTTCTTTTTCCTGATGGGGAGAGGAAGACTCTTGGCATTATGCTTCCTGGAGAATATACATTTGGAACGGATGCTCAGGAGCACATGGAGATTCTTGCAGGCGAGATGGATGTCTTACTTCCAGACGCGACGGCATGGATTCATGTGTGCGAAGGCGAATCATTCGTGGTTCCAGAGAAGGCGTCATTTGATCTTAAGGTTCTGGTTCCAGTAGATTATTGCTGCTCGTACATCGAGAAGTAATCCATTAATCGGAAAGGCTGGTGTGAATAGATGAAGATAGTCCGACAAGGGAGTACTTCGCATGTTGGTTTCGGCGTAGTCGCAAGTAAATGGAAAAAGGCATTCCAAATCAATTGCATCATTCTTGCGATCGTATTCATTCCACTTTTACAAGGGCTTCGGATTGACGCTGAACGAACGAACAAGAAAATTGATGAAGAATACGACAAGACGACCGCCCTCGTTACCTGTGTTAACGAGAGGATCGTGCAAGATAGATCGAATTCCGATAAACACGATAGTGATTATGTGTATACCTATACCTTTGCATATGAAGACAAGTCTGGGAATGAATATGCTGCTGATGTGGAACGAAGAAACGAGACATATGGAGCTGATTATGCTGTCGGAGAGCAGGTTACGGTATATTTCGATCCCGAAGATCCAGGCACTCCTGTCTTCAAAACTTCAGAAGGTTCATTTATATTGATGCGTGCCATGCAGTTCTTTTTGGGTGCCTTGGGCGTGCTTGGCCTGTTGCTACTTATTGTTCCGATCATTACTCGAAGGATAAAAAGAAGTAGCCAATTGACTGCCCTTGAACAGTCGGAGTCCTCCCACAAGAGCAAAGGGAATACCAACGAAGATGATAACGGGATAACCGTCATCTAATTCGCTTGGGATGAGAGAGAAAATGTACTATCACTCGCTAAATGAGTCGCTCCAGAAAACCTATAACGGTAAGGTCTATAAGCTCTCCCTTGAAACCGGATGCACTTGTCCCAATCGGGATCAGACAAAAGGAACGGGTGGCTGCATTTTCTGTAGCCAGGGGGGTTCGGGCGAATTTGCCGCACCCAGAGGACTTTCTATCTACCAGCAGATAGAGTCTGCCAAGAAGAGGGTAGAAAACAAGTCAAAGACGCATATGTACATCGCCTATTTCCAGAGCTTCAGCAATACATACGGGCCCGTATCGTATCTTGAGCCTCTGTTCACGGAGGCAATCCAGCATCCTGAAATTGTTGCCCTATCCATTGCGACAAGACCCGATTGCTTTTCGGAAGAAATCTATGACATGCTTAATCGATTACGGAAGATCAAGTCGGTATGGATAGAACTTGGCCTTCAGACGATTCATCCGCGGACAGCCGTATTGATTCACCGGGCGTATGAGTTGTCAGAATTTGAAATGGCGGCTAATCGCCTTGCGGAAATGGATATTGTAGTCGTAGCGCACATGATTTTGGGACTTCCCGGCGAATCGAGAGAGGATATGCTTGAATCGGCAACATATTTGGGCACGCAAAAGGTAAGCGGGGTCAAGTTTTCCCTTCTTCATGTACTTCGCAACACGGTTCTTGCCGATATGTATGAAAGGGGCGAATTTGCGACCCTTGAAATGGATGAATATATCGACATACTTGCGGATTGCATTTCGCTGCTTCCGCGAGAGATGGTCATACATAGGTTGACGGGAGATGGACCCAAATCGATACTGATTGCGCCTATGTGGAGTGCAAATAAGAGAGCCGTCTTACATGCAATCACAAATACGTTTGCACAAAGAGACATCTGTCAGGGAAGTAATAGAAAGACGGAGCAATGAATCTTTCACGAATAAGCAAAAAGCCGCCACTTGGAAAACACAAAGTGGCGGCCTTTTTATATGGAGGGGGAGCAAGTAAAAGGACTTACTTAATGTCTTTGCGATTGAACGAGTCAAGTGCAATATAGAACATGCAAAATGATAGCACAATCAGATAGCAGACGGAAAAGGACACAGAGGGTAACATGGAGTAACTCGATGAAGTTGTGCCCATATAGCTGGTGAAATTCATCATATCGGCGAATGAGAATACGCGGCTAGAGAGACCGAGATTATAGAACGGGATGAATTTCTGCCAGTCTGCTGGCGCAAGATATGCCATCATGAAGGATGAGACAATATTACCGGCAAAATAGGTTCCCATCGATAGACCAACAGATACGGCGGTATTTCTCGTAATGACGGAGAGCATAAGTGCAAAGAGCAAGAAGATGACAATGTCGACGTAAGTGACCATAAGGGACAGAAACTGATAAATAATGTATGGGATTGATACCGTATCCCCATGGCTGATGAAGATGTACGACGTTACTGAGTCAAATCCAAAGAAAAGCCCGTATGACAGCGTGCCAACCAGTAGGAGTATCAGCATTGCGGCAAAGCTAACCGATAGGAGAGAGAGAAGCTTCGCTGTGAATATTTTCCATCGTTTGACGGGAGCAATAATAAGGGATTTGATAGATCCTGATGAGATCTCTTGAGATACGGCACCACCTGCAAGCATAATCACCATGATTACGATCATAAATGTTCCGAATCCATATATGGCACTTGCTGCGGCTGAACCCATAGAATTGTCAGGCGTAAGGACATATTCACCGTTGTCCAAACGGTAATTGATAATTTGGAGACGCTCCTGATAGGCTTGCAACTCATCAGGTGTAAGCGCCGTCTGACTGTAACCCAAATAATCGACCTTATCCGTGACACTTTGTTCAAGCGAAGAGACATAGGAAGCGATACTCTGTGTTAGCGTGGATGAGTTGGGATCATCAAACCCGCCACTCTTGTCAAGGAGATACCATGTGGAATACCACGTAGTTTGCGACTCCCCACCTTCCTGATCCTGGTAATACCCCTCCATAATACTGCAATAGGTTTTGAAATCTCTCGTATCCAGTGTTCCCTTGATTTGCGAAATCAATTCGTTTAGCGAGTCAATTTGCGCGTTTGTATCATCAGCTGCGTAGGCATCTGGCGTTACGTTGAGCGCATCAATTTCTGCTGTGAAGGATGAAATCTGAGATATGGCATCTGATAAGAAATTCTGATAGGTGTAGGCATCATATTCAATCACCATCTGATCCGTAGATATGGTTTCATTTAATGTGAGCTTCTCCTGCATAAGGGAATAGTAATTCTCATCCGATTCAGTTAGTGAAGCGAGTTCGGTGTCAATTTCATTGATCCGGGCGGTGCTGGAATCAATTTCTCCTTGGATTCGCTCCTTCTCCGAAGCGTAATAGTCATCACTATCGTAATAATTATTATCAGACATGTATTGTGTTTCGAGAAGCTTCATAAGGCCGCCCACGGCAAAAACGCCGACGATCATAATACACATAATGACGATGATGCTGACCTTTCTCGAAGTCTTAATGAGTTCATTCTTGTATAAAGCAAATATCTTATTCAATGGTAAGCCCTCCCCCAGTTATTTCAAGGAATACCTCTTCAAGTGAAGATTCCAACTTAGAGACTCCGAATATATTTATGCCCTTCGTAGCCATAACGCGAATTGCGTTCGGTACGCTATCACGTGGGATGGCCAAATCGAGACTGGTGTCGGTGCAGGTGCGAATATTATCCGCGTATGCTGTGGAGAGAAGTGTCTTCGCACTTTCGACTTGATCGAGAACGAAATGAAAGACAGACTCTCCGGTCGAATCTCCCGTCAATTCATCTATCGTTTTGACACCAAGGAACTTGCCGCGGGAAATGATACCAACACGATCGCACATCAGCTGCATCTCTGATAGGAGATGGCTGGATACGACAACAGCAACGTTCTCTTCATGGGCAAGTTTCTTCAAGATATCGCGCAATTCGTGAATGCCCGCCGGATCAAGACCGTTAGTGGGTTCATCCAGAATAAGTACCTTGGGACGATGTAGCAGCGCCTGAGCAAGCCCGATACGCTGTTTCATACCAAGTGAATACTTTTTAACATTTTCTTCTGCACGTTCTTGCATGCCAACGAGTGTCAGAACCTCGCGGATTCTCTCCTTCGTGACGCCTTTGTGCAGGCGTGCATACATTTCCAGATTCACTCGACCGCTAAGATCTTGATACATTTCAGGGTTCTCTACGATACCCCCGATATTCTCCATTGCCTTCTCATAGTGCTTAAGATGATCCACACCGCTAATTGTGATTATGCCACTGTCGACTGACAAGAACCCCATAATCATCTTGATTGTGGTGGTTTTACCCGCACCATTCGGACCAAGAAATCCGAAGACTTCTCCTGAATATACTTCAAAGGATACATCATCGATTATTTTCTTCTTCCCGAAAGATTTATTAAGATGACTAATTCCAAGTGCAACGTCCATTTATTTACCCCTTATCTGTAGTCAAAACTACTTTCATTACCTGCTTGGCAACCAGAAACGTGTTCGTTTGATTGGTTAATATGAATAAGTTATATTTTGGCTGCTTACTTCATCTGCACTCATTCCAATCGATGGGAAACAGATATTTGCATATTCTATTTTCCATTTTCCACCCTCCGGTGCAAGCGTAATGGTGCTACTTCCGTTTTCCGAGAAGGTTGCCTCATTCCAGACGCCGTACTCGTTTTGGAGGTATGTTCCTGTTACTTGTGTTGTGAAAGTGACAGTTACCAAATCATTGTAGAAGCTGATGGAATCGTAATTCTTAATATCATAAGATAAGTCGAGCAGTATGTATGAATCGCCGGCCTTCTGTTGATCAAGAATAGATTCATATTGTGTCTTCGCATAGCTCTGATATGAATCGTCATCAATGTAGTATGCTAAGATAGCATCATCCATCTCGGATAAATAATCACTATACACATCATCAGGAATAGCTTCTTCGCCGGTTTGGTAGTCCGTAGGCAACAGACTATACTTCGATGTGGTATCGAGAAAATCTTGGCATGTCGCCTTGATTTCTGGCATGTCGCTCTTCTGGTCATAAATTGTCACGGCAACATAAATACTAACGATGACAATAATCACGAAAAAAATGGCGACCCCTCGATTGAGTTTCTTTATTTGGTCTATCATTCAGTAACCTCCCTGTAATTATCAACTGCTATCAGATGAACGTGCTTATTGTAGCATTCATTTTGTTTTGGCAAATGACTAAATCGTTATAAATGAGAATAATCGGCTTGCCGCGATGGGATTAGGTTTGCGGAGGCGTTGCGAGAATTGCATATGTCAAATAAATATGCTAAAGTAATGGCAAAGAATTCGGGGAAATATAAGTCAAATAATGCGTTCAGGCAAGCAGGAAAGAAGGTTGCAAAATGGGGAAAAAATGGCATATCACAACACTTTCCATTCTTCTATCGATTGGCTTGCTGTCATGTTCGGGTTGCTCATACCATCGCGTGCATTCCGATGATACAAGCAGCGCGGAAGAGACTTCATCTGAATCCGAAACCTCGGGTGCGCATGCAAGTGATTCGACAGAGGCGAGTGAAGGGGAGAACAAGTCAGTCCCAACAGATCAGGGATATGATTATCGGATGAACCTCTATCTTGACACGGAGAATCATACGATTTACGGGACGATTACCATAACGATTCAAAATGAATCGGAAGACGATTGGCGGAACTTGTGTTTTCGGGATTATAGCAGCATATATACGGAATCTGCGTCTGGTTATGAATGTGATGACGCAAAAATAACCGACATAACGGACATTGTCGATCTCCGCAATAACGAGAAACTATCGTTGACCCGTTCTGAAGACCCATCTGTTGTATATGTTGATTTGGGGATGAGCCTTTCAGCAGGAGACAGTATGAATCTATCCTTTTCGTTTGTTTCCTACGTCCCGGAAACGTGCAGCCGATATGGCTATTCGATTCGGGACAACGGCTCACAATCATATGAATGCTATAATCTTGGCAATTTCTATCCGATTTTGGCGGTATATACCGATTCGGGCTGGAGCACGGAGCCATATATTTTCATGGGCGAGTGTTTCAACAGCGTCTGCTCAGATTATGATGTGACGGTTACTGCGCCATCAAGCTATCAGGTTATTACCAGCGGTGTGTCGTTGTCGAAAGTAACAGAGAACGATCAGTCAGTCTGGACGAGTCTGGCCGAAGATGTCCGTGATTTCACTATGGTTATCGGTGAGGGATTCGCGGTGGTAAGTGACGAAGTTGACGGGATTACGATAAATAGTTATTACTATTCGGACGACAATGAGGACGAAAGTGAATGGGGCGCCGCGGCGCTTGCTGCGGGCGTGGATTCCGTTACGGCATATGGCGACGCTTTTGGGAAGTACCCATATGCCGAGCTTAACGTTTGCGAGACATATTTAGATGCAGGCGGCATGGAGTACCCGAATCTTGTTATGATCAGTGATTCCATGGTCTATAACGCGGGAGATTATTCATATGTTCAATTGGTAGTGGCACACGAGATTGGACATCAGTGGTTCTATGGGATTGTTGGAAATGATCCCTATAATGAGGCGTGGCTTGATGAAT
This sequence comes from Bacillota bacterium, assembly GCA_052036055.1. Taxonomy (GTDB): domain Bacteria; phylum Bacillota; class Clostridia; order Saccharofermentanales; family Saccharofermentanaceae; genus Firm-13. The sequence goes on from JBPOHB010000050.1 coordinate 8,576, forward strand.
CTTTTGCATCGTACTGCGAATATATCTACCAGGATACGTTTATGTCACAAAAAGAATTGGACGAAATTGTCGATGAGGGCGCTTCTGGTTACATAAGCCCGATCAATCTTGCATATGATGAATTTGAAAGTGATTACGATTATTATATTGGTGTGTACGTTAATGGACAGCACTTTCTGTATGCATTGCGTCAGGCCATGGGAGAAGACGAATTTAATGCCGCGATTTCAGAATATGTCGAGAAATATGCTTTCCAAATCGCAACCGAGGAGGATCTTCTCGAGATCATGAACGAACATGCAATTGGCAACGAGGAAGTAGAAGCGTTGATGGCAGAATATTTGCAAGAGTGATTCGGAAGATGTGAAACGGACGCAGAATCATGACGAGGATATTGGCGTATGAGAAAACCGATGAGACGATTAGGTGTGTTTATGGTATGTATGGGTCTTCTTATGACGGGATGCGAATATACTGCGGATACGAACGCGCCAGATGTGTCCAGAACATCAAAACGGGAATCGCAAACAATTTCTTCTCATTCAGAGGACACCTGCGAATCGTCTGCAACAGAAACGATGTCGCCGACTCCGACAATCCTTCCAGAAGAAGAAGAGTTACTTCGGGCAGAAGAGATTGTGTCGACAATGTCACTCGAAGAGAAGGTCGGACAAATGTTTTTCGTGAGGTATTCTTCGGAAAACATGCCACAGGATGTCTCCCTTTATCACCTTGGTGGCATCATACTTTTCGCGCGGGATTGCGAAAATGAGACGCCGGATTCTCTCGTGGCGAAGATACATGATAGCCAATTGACAAGCCAGATTCCTCTTCTGGTTGGTGTCGATGAGGAGGGCGGAGACGTCGTACGCGTAAGTAAGTATACGCAATTTCGAAGCGAGCCCTTCTTGTCACCGCAGGAAATCTATGCAGCCGGAGGGTTTGATGCGATCCGAGAAGATACGAGTGAGAAAGCGGATTTTCTCCTGTCACTGGGAATCAATGTCAATTTGGCACCGGTTTGTGATGTGTCTGATAATCCAAGCGACTATATATATAGCCGCACCTTTGGGGAGGATGCGACGGAGACGTCCGAATATGTCTCATCCGTGGTTACGGAAATGGTACAGGCGAATTGTGGATGTGTCTTAAAACATTTCCCGGGATATGGAAATAACGCAAACACGCACACAGGGATAGCAACGGACACACGAGAAATGAGCGTGTTTGAGAATTCTGATTTCCTGCCTTTTGAAGCGGGCATCGAGGCCGGGGCAGAAGCGGTTATGGTTTCACACAATATTGTCGTCTGTATGGACCCGGATTTGCCGGCTTCACTGTCGCCGGCGGTGCACAGCATCTTGCGCGAGGATCTGGCCTTTGACGGAGTGATAATGACAGATGATCTGGCAATGGATGCCATTTCAGATTTCTGCCAAGAAGATGCGGCGGCTGTTTTGGCCGTTTTGGCAGGAAATGACATGATTGTGTGTACAGATTATCAGACGCAGATCCAGGCAGTTCTGACAGCTGTTTCCGATGGAACGATCTCTGAGGAGCAAATAGATGCGTCGGTGACAAGAATCATATTATGGAAAATACACCTGGGACTGCTTACGTGAAGGCGACATGCGAATCATGATTCGTCCAGACATGAAGGAAAAGATACCTTTTATCTGAAAAAAATGGTAAAATACGTTTCCGATATCAGCTTTTGAATATGTCTTGGCAAAGAAGCCGGGAGGAGGTCATATGAAGGTTCTTGTTGTGGGCGGGACACGATATTTCGGAATATCACTTGTTCATGCACTGCAAAAAGCAGGACACGATGTGACGATTGCCACAAGAGGGAGAAGCATAGACACGTATGCAAATAGCGTGGATCGCTTGATTCTTGATCGGACAAGCCAACAGAGTATACGTGATTGCCTGCGAGGTCTTCACTTTGCCGTTACGTATGACAACATCAACTATTCACCGACGGATACCCAGAATTTACTGGACTATCTGGATACTGACAGGTATATTCTGACTTCGACTTCTGCCGTCTATGAGCAGGGGGAATTATTGGAAGAGCGTGCTTTTGATCCGATGCGGCATAAGATACGATATGGCGTTCGGAACGATTTTGCCTATGATGAAGGAAAACGCTTATGTGAAGCCGTGCTTTTCCAGAAATACCCGATCTCTTCTGCCGCGGTCCGATTTCCAGTGGTTCTCGGTGAAAATGATTACACGAAGCGCCTTCATCAATATATTCGAGCGGCGAGAAGAAATGAGCCGCTTTATATCGATAATCTTGAGGCAAGGCTTTCCTTTATTTCTCAGCAGGAGGCGGGTGACTTTCTTGCCTTTCTTGCAACAAATCTTGTGCAAGGACCGATAAATGCGGCAAGTTCAGGAGATATTTCCATCAGCGAATTATGCAATCTGATTTCAGAACTTGTTGGTGGTAAACTCGTACTTTCGCCGGATGGCGTTCCAGGCGCTCTGAACGGATATGAGACGAAGACACTTAACACGAAGAAGGCGGTTTCGGCGGGTTTTCGCTTTGAAACACTCACCTCGTATTTGGGAGAATTGATTAGAAATGATAGAGATGACTGAGCATGGCATTACAAAGGGCATGAAGAGAAGCTATCTTTGGAATACGGTGGGATCTGGCCTCAATGCGTTTTATTCCCCGTTGTTTCTGATGATTGTCTCGCGCGTGTTGGGCATTCGGGACGCCGGATACTTTTCGCTTGCATTTATGACGGGTATGCTCTTATCCAATATCGGGCTTTTCAATGTCCGAAGTTATCAGATAACCGATGTCTTGAAGTCGCACGCGGACTCCGTTTATCTAAATGCGAGAATTCTAACGGCCGGACTTATGACGATTTGTGTGTGTGCGTATGCATTTACGAAATTCGGAGACAAAGAGATGTTCTTCCTCATCTTATTGCTTGGCTTATGGCGTGTGCCTGAAGTTCTGTCCGATGTGATGCATGGAACCTTTCAGATGAATAAGCGCCTGGATCTTGCCGGCAAATCGCTCTTTATTCGCGCCTGCCTATGCATTGTTTCATTTACACTCGCGATCTATATCAGCAAGAATCTATTTATCGCCTGCGCCTTGATTGGGCTGATGAATATTTTGGTTTTTGTCTTCTACGATATACGTCACTATCGGAGGATTTGTCCGAATCATGTTGTTATTGTATTTAATCAAGAGGTTAAGGATCTGATCTATTCATGTTTTCCGCTTTTTCTCATCTCACTGATATATGCTTTTCTGATGAATGCGCAGCGGTATACGATTGATTATTTCGGAACGCCTGAAATACAGACGCTTTTCTCGATTTTGGTTCTTCCGGCATCGATGATTTGGGTTGTCTTTGTCATGATGCTCAGTCCCATTCTCCCGAAGCTTGCCGAGCTTTATTTTTCGGATCGGCACAAGGAATTCAACAGGCAAATACGAAATATCGTTCTGATCACATCGGGGTTTAGCGTGATTTGCCTTGTGCTCATGTACGTCATTGGCATTCGAGCATTTGAAATCGTCTATAAAGTTCCGCTGATGGCATATCGCAAGGAATTCGTGATTGCCGGAATCGGATCGGGCGTCCTGTGTGTCGGGACAGTTTTCTCATATCTTCTGATACTCATTCGCGAAAAGAGAGTCTTACTGTGGGCATATGTTTGCGTAGCGGTTCTGTCTGTTCTGATTGGCATCGAACTAGTTATTCGGGATGGGCTCTATGGCGCAGCTCTTTCATATCTGATTACCATGGTATTGCTGATGCTTGCGCTCACGGGAACCTTTGCCGCTGTGAGTCGAAACCGGCGACTGGCAAAGCAGGCAATGGACGAAATAGAGCAAATCGAATTACAGAAATAGACTTCGTATTCTGTCTTCGTTTTCTTTCCCAAGAGTAATCCCATGCCAATAGTTTGCCTTAAGAGCGGAGATATCTTTTTCCATGCTGTTAAGCGCATAGGTCGGCGCGATGATGACGGCTTTTCCCAAACGCTCAAGCTCTTCGCAGAAATCGAGGGTTTCATTGTATACAAGATGGCGCCGATTCATTGTTTCGACCACTTTGGGGTACTTGCCGCCGATTATTTTCCCGATCAGAGCATAGTGTTTCCCGTATTCTTTTCGGAATCCCCTCGGCTGCGTGAGTACGATTAGATTCTTATCACAACCGTCGACTATTGCCTTGTGAATTGGAATGGAATCAGCGATTCCCCCGTCGAAATAGGTCTTGCCGTTCCATTTGATTGGCGGCATAATGCCGGGGAGTGCACAGGTCGCACGCAGAATCGTTGATTGTCTGTCTGTATGCAGGCAGTTAAGATACTCGGCTTCCCCCGTGTCTGCATTGGTTACGCCTGCATAGGCTGTGCCGGTATAGGAATCAAATGTATCCCAATCAAACGGGACAAGAAGATTGGGAATTTCATCAAATACGAAATCAAGCCCGAAAATACTTCGGTCGTGCAGAACATTTCGTTTCCCGATGTAGCGCCTGTCGCTACGATATTTTTCGAGAATTTCAATGTTTCTGCCAGGCTGACGCGAAATATACGAGGCGGCATTACTAATTCCCGCCGATACACCGATGATGTAAGGGAACATGATATCCATTTCAAGAAGTGCATCCATCACGCCCGCGCTGAATATTCCGCGAAGCGTACCACCTTCAAGCACCAATCCTGTCATAAGCATTCTCCTTTTCTCGTTCGACTCGCTATATAAATCATATCACGAAAACAGGACGCGTCAGAACGGGAAATTCTTCCCTTTCAGTTTGCGATACAGATGGCCGACGGGAAGGCCGACAACCGTAAAGTAATCTCCGCGGATTCTTTTGACGAACAGTCCGCCCATATCTTGAATTCCGTATGCGCCAGCCTTGTCGAGCGGTGAGCCAGAGGCGACATACTGATGTGCGAGCGATTCGGTGACGTCATTCCATTTATGGAATGTAACAAATGTCTGCGTAAAAAAGGTGTCAGTAAAATTCGCTGACAAAACACATACCCCGGTAAACACGCGGTGCCTCTTCCCGGAAAGCTTGCGGAGCATGGCAAATGCTTCGGACTCTGACTTGGGCTTGCCAAGGATTTCTCCAGCATGTACGACAATTGTGTCGGCACCAATAACGACACAATCCCTTCTTCTGTCGAATACTTCATTCGCTTTTGCTTGTGCAAGAAGCTGTACCGTATTGCCGAAGGGATGCTTGAAAGCGTTTTGCCTACAAGTGTCAAGGATCAATTCCTCGTCGACATCAGCCGGTTCGACGAGGAATGGGATGCCACACATACGCAGAAGCTCTGCTCTGCGAGGGGATGCGCTGGCAAGGATTAGTGTGGGAAGCAAATCGATTGTGACATCGGTTTCGTTTTCGGATACATGCATGACTGAATCTCCTTGCGACACCGTTACGCGGCATCCGTCTCTTTCGTGAGCAAATGAGGATATGTTGCGTCCATAAGAATGGATCCAAGCGGTGCGGTAATGAGAATGGCAAGAAATGCGAGGGTTAAGATGGTATTCCCGGCAGCCATTCCACTTGCGAGCGGGATGGCACCAATGGATGCTTGGACGGTCGCCTTCGGAAGATAAGAGATTGCACAGAAAAGCCGTTCACGAATGGTTAGTTTGCTTCGTATCAGACTGATCCACACGCCAGTGACGCGGAAAAGAAGGGCGAGAATAATGAGTGCAATGGCAGACAGGCCGATAGACGGAATGGATGTAATGTCTACGATGGCACCGACAAGCACAAACAAAATAAGCTCTGTGACCACCCAGATCTTCGCAAACTTCGTTGTTAGCCGCCGTGCAAGCTCTTCGTATTTCTTGAGAATAGTACAACCAAGTGCGATAACGGCAAGGAGGCCGGATATCGGGAAGGTGTTTTGGCAAGCCTTTTCAAGTACGACAAACAGAAAAGCTACGCTTAGGATTAGCAGTACTTTGATGGTGTCGCGAAAATGAAATCGCTTAAAAAGATAAACGAGTATAAATCCAGAAATAACACCTAACAGGATGCCCATAATTGCAGATACGGGGATAGAAAGAAGTCGTATGGGTGAGAAATGATCTTTCGTTTGCAAACTCATCAGGAAGGTGAAAATCATGATTACATAGATGTTGTCAACAGAAGCGCCTGCCATGATAAGCTGCGGAATGTAGCGCTTCGTTCCATATCCAGTCTCGGCTAATTGTATCATGCGGGGTACTACCGTTGCAGGCGAGACGGCGGCGAGCACAGCGCCGAGGACGGCTGCTTCATAATGAGAAACGGGTAATAGTATTGGCGCAAGGAAGGTGACGGAAGCAATCTCAAGCGTTGATGGAATCAGAGCAAGCAGGAAGGCAGGACGTCCAATTCGTTTCAGATCATAAATATCAAGTGACAATCCGACGCGAGTGAGAATAATGACGAGCGCAATTGTCCGCAGTTCGGAGGATATGTTAAGGATATCGGGGGATATGGCATCCATTACATATGGGCCAAGCAAGATACCCGTGAGAATCATCGCGAGGATGCCGGGGATCTTGCATTTCGCAAAAATCCCACTGAGTGAAAATCCGATGATGAAAATGAGAGAAAGGCTCAAAAGCATAGAAGGCTTCTCCTTACGAAAGAAATGGACTCCTATCATCCTGAATCTTTCCAAGAAATCTGTCAACTGTAAATGCAAAAATCACTTTCAAACACCGCAAATTGAAAATCCATGAAGATTAGTGACGCGCATCCTGATATACTGTATGTAGAAAAGCATGAGGATTTGCATATCGTACGAACGCATCGGAAGGGAAACGGCGACATAATGAATACAGACAGCATAAGGGAATTATTGGAATCGGATGCGTTTTTGCGGATGAAGTATTTTACGCAACACGGGGAGACATCGACCTATACGCATTCGCTTGCCGTTGCCTACTACAGCCACAAGCTTTGTAAGTCTCTGCTAAGATTCGGATGGAAAACAGATGAGAATAGCCTTGTGAGAGGGGCTCTTCTTCACGACTTTTTCTTATATGACTGGCACAATCGATCCGAGAAGCACCGGCTTCACGGATTTAACCACCCCATGCATGCACTAATCAATGCCCGAGAATTTTCCCCGTGAACACGGTTGAGGCAGATATAATCGAACGCCATATGTGGCCGCTTACACTGACAAAGCTGCCACGGCACCGCGAGACGGTCATTGTCTGTACGGTTGATAAGTTCTGCTCTTTGCGTGAAATAGTCGGGCACAAGTATAGCAAGCCCTTTGTTTTCGAAGGAATATAAGCATCCTATTTGGACAGGACGAATCGATAGAAACATGTGTGATTTGCAGATAGTACAATTATTGCTGCAAATAATACATGTTCTTTTTGCACCGAAAAGAATACCATGTGCGAAGGAAGCAAGAGAAAAGCTTCATCGGAGGTGCAAAATGTTCAGGAAAATGAAATCCCCAAAACTGGGAACAATCTTACTCATGAGCTTCATAATGTTGGTCGGCGCAGCGGGGATGGCTGGCTGTAACCAAACAAAGAGTCATTCGTCGCAGACGACCGGTGCGAGCGAAGCCGCGCAGGCGGCAGACTCTACAATTGTAACGGCAGCTACCGAACCGCCCACACCCACACCCGTTCTCGTTTTGCCGCTTACAGAGAACACATCGGGAAAGACAATGATTCAGACGGTTTCCGCAAGTTCCGAATATCCTTACAACACATACGTAATCACATCATCTTCCGGACAGAGCATTGTGCTTGATCCATGCTCTATGCCCAGCCCGGATACCGTTGACTTTAATCCGATTGCGATTATATCCACACACGGACACCCAGATCACACGGATCCTCTCTATACGCCGAAATATGATTGTCTGAAAATCAAGTATACGGTTGAAGATGTCACCGTCGGAGATTTTCACATTTATACGATTGCCTCATCGCACATGGGGGATACGATTATTGCTGATACCAATGTCATTGTTGTCGTTGAAGTCGATGGCCTTCGCATAGCTCATATGGGAGATATTGGGCAAACGACAATGACACAAGACCAGCTCGACCAGCTTGGCGACATTGACATAGCATTCATGCAATTTAGCAATTCATTCTCCGAAATGTCCACAGAGAATGGAAAAGGGCTGACACTGATCAGTCAGGTTAACCCGAACGTTATTATACCAACACATTATGCGGATGATACCTTTGCAGCGCTTGAGCCAACTCTTGGATCTGTGACAGAAATAGAGAATGTCTACTATGTTTCCCCGTCCGACCTTCCGGCGGCGGATATGTCACTTATCCATATTACGAACACACACGTATATCACTAAGCTTTGCAAAGACATAGCAAAGCATGCTGCTTGCCCGAACGCACACGGGGAAATGGCAAGGCAAAGGACAAAGCAGAATGGCTTTGTCCTTTGCTTTTTGCGAATTCACGACCGTGATCCGTTGTTATATATCAAGTGTCAGACCCAGACGTTGACTTTTTTTACAGATACAAACAAAATGAAGGAGTACCTTGGTTTATATGCGGGAAGGAGACAATTATGATGTCGTATGCGTTTGATGTGGTATCGCAAGGGGAACTACTCGTTGACTTCACGCCTTATGGATTATCCGATCAAGGGAACGTGCTTCTTGAGACAAATCCCGGCGGCGGCCCATGCAACGTACTCGCTATGGTTGCTAAATTATCTGGGCGAGCGGCCTTTATCGGCAAAGTCGGAGAAGATTTCTACGGGCACTTCCTAAGTAATCGGGTGAGCTCGCAAGAAATAGATGTGTCTGGCGTGGTATATGACGCGCACGCATTTACGACACTTGCTTTTGTACATCTGAATGAAGAAGGCGAGCGGCATTTCTCTTTTGCGCGGAAACCAGGTGCCGACAGTCTTTTGACACAAAGCGACATACCGGTTCATGTGCTAGATGCTGCCAAAATCTTCCATTATTCAAGTGTCGCTTTATCCGTGGAGCCGGCACGATCAGCCATGAAGTTCTCGGTCGAGCATACTTGCGAAAAGGGAAAACTCCTCTCGTTTGATCCGAATTATCGCCCTCTGTTGTGGTCGAGCGAGCAGGAGGCAAAGGAACAGATCCGATACGGTTTTTCGCATTGCAATATTCTCAAAATAGCAGAAGATGAAATTGTTTTCATGACGGGGTTGACGGACGTGCGAATGGCAGTAGACAAAATATCAACCGATTACCCCAATATTGCGATCATTTTTGCAACGCGCGGCAAGAAAGGGTGTCTTACATATGCGAAGAATGCGGATGTGCCAATATGGATACAGACGGATACCTTCACGCAGGTGAAGACGATTGATACGACAGGCGCAGGCGATATATTTATCGGTTATTGCCTGTATGTGATTGCAAAACGCATGTCACTGAACTTCTCAAAGGCCGAACTGCAGGAAATGGTGGTACATGCAAATGCAGCAGCTTCCCTTATCACAACACGAAAAGGCGCATTATGTGCCGTTCCCACACGCGAGGAAATCGACAGGCTAGCAGATGAACAGAGCAACGCTTTCTCGACAGAAAAAGAAATAGGGGAGGCCACAGTATGAATTTACACGTTGCCCGACGGTATTTGTTGATTCCCATATGCCCAAACACGAAGACGGAAAAGGTTATTTTCAGGCATTCCCAATACGACCCGGAGATACTCTATGAGATGGATCTTCCTATAGCAAGCGAGTTGCCCGTATACCATGCGGCACTCGATTTGTCCGCACATATGGGAGAAGATATATATGTCTCTCTGTCATACCCGACGAGCGGCGCGTATGCATGGGTATTTGCAGATACACGGCCTCATCACGTATGCACAAAGCATACGGCAGTACATTTTGCCCCTCAAACGGGCTGGATGAATGATCCGAACGGTTTAGTCTACGAAAATGAGAAATACCACATGTATTTTCAGTACAATCCATATAATACGAAGTGGGGAAATATGCATTGGGGACACGCGGAAAGCACGGATCTCATCCACTGGGAGCAGAGAGACATCGTATTATATCCTGACGGAAATGGGACTTGTTTCTCAGGTTCGGCCATACTCGATCAGAGAAATCTCACGGGACATGGAGAGAATGCGTTGCTTTTCTATTATACCGCTGCTGGTGGGACAAGCGAACGATCCCGCGACCGCGCGTTCACACAGAAAATGGCATTCAGCACAGATCACGGCGAGACACTTCAAAGGGATGCCTCATTTTGCCTGGAGACGATTGCGAAAGAAAACCGCGACCCCAAAGTGTTCTATCATGAGAAATCATCGGCATATATCATGGTCCTTTATCTCGTCGACAAAGAATTCGCTATTTTTCGCTCGACGGATCTCCTGCACTTCACTTTGACGAAGCGGCTGATCCTCGAAGATGCATGGGAGTGCCCGGATCTGTTTGAGGTTGCATGCAAGGGCGAAGACAGCAAAACATGGATCTTCTGGTCAGCGGATGGGTACTATTTCCCCGGTGAGTTTGACGGATATACATTTACACAGACACATCCACGCAGACGGGCATACATGGGCGAAGTCCCCTATGCCGCTCAGACGATCTCTGGGTGCGGAGACCGCATAATCAGCGTCTCCTGGTTGAGAATCAGTCCGGAGACGCAGAAATTCTCTGGACTGATGTCAATCCCAAGCGTTCTGTCAGCCATTAACGGCATCGACGGACCTGTGCTACAGTTCGCTTTGCCTCGTGAATGGGAAGACGCCCGACAACTGTGTTGGCGTGGCATTGCCACACAAAGAGAGATGTCCTATCTCATCCCCGGGTGCTTTGAGCTCGTACTCAAAAAGAAAGAAACAATGGGGCTTTGGTGCGAAGTTCGCTATGGAATCCACCACATTACTGTGAATGAAGAAGAGGGGATTATCCGATTTGACGAAGTAACCATTCCCTGCACAGACATGACAGAAATCAGCCTAATCTTTGATGTGTTTGTTATCGAACTTCGAGCAGATCAAGATACGAAATACTTCGTTTGTGAGAACAAGAATACAGAGAAATCGCAACAAATATTCATCAGAACATGCGAGGAACGTGCGGCAGATTTTGCGCTTTTCGAGATTCATTCCTGACGAAGCACACTACCGCAGCCTTTGCATGATGCCAAGCTTATCGGTGTATTCCTCGAAGGAATCTTCCAGACGTCTTATCTTCCCTTCATCAAAGAGAAGAACCTTGTTACATATTTTTCGTTGGAAGTACAGGTCATGTGAAATGAGAAGAAGCGTGCCAGGATATTGCGAGAGCGTCTCTTCAAGCATCTCACGCATAGGAAGATCCAAGTGATTTGTCGGTTCGTCAAAGATGATGAAATCCGTCTTCGATAGGATTGGTTCAGCAAGCTTCACTTTCATTTGCTCGCCAAAACTTAATAAATCAATTCTCTGGTGTAGCAATCGATCGGAAAGCCCGAGACTGGCAAGAATAGCGCGATCGGCACCCGTTATAACACGATCGCGACTCAGATAAGCAAGTACCGAGCAGGAATCGGTAAACCCCAAGAAAGATTGCTGCAAGACAAACGGTTTACTGCTGGGACTCATGTAGAAATGCCCGCTATCTGCCGAAATTTCGCCTTGCAAAATCGAAATAAGCGTAGACTTCCCGCAGCCATTGGGCCCTGTAACGGCAACTTTCTCACCGCGCATAATGGAAAAAGAGCTGTCCGCAAAAAGAACATGTCCTGGAAAAGCTTTCGAAAGATTCCAAACCTCCAGAATCCGCTTCCCATGAGCCGCTTTTGCATCGAGTTGGAAACGAACACTCTTTTCGGCTACCGGTTTTGGCTCTGCATCTCGTATCATGCGTTCCAATCGGGCAATGTCATTCTTTACTTTCTTATCCATCTTCTTAGCTTTGGCTCGCTTGAATTCCTTGACACCCATCTTATTGCCAGAAGCATCCGGCTCGCGCGATTCTCTGTGAGCCTTATCTGACCAAGCCTTCTTCTGCGAAATCGCCTCTTGCACACGAGCTTTTGCCTTCAAATGATCATCATAGCGCCTGACGCTCTCCTCGAAAAGCCGCTTCTTCTCGCTGCGATAGGAAGAGTAGTTGCCATAATATTCGCAAATCCCACCCGCTGCGATCTCAATGATCCGATCCACCAGAGAATCCAGAAAAAAGCGGTCATGAGAAACAATAATCAGCGTCCCAGGAAAGGAAGAAAGAATCGAAATCAGCATCATAATTCCGTCAAAGTCCAAATGATTCGTTGGCTCGTCGAGAAGAAGAAGGGAAGGATTCTGTGCCAAAAGAAGCGCAAGCGCAAGCTTGTTCTGTTCGCCGCCAGAAAGCGAAAGCAAAGAAGTCTCCTCCGAGAGAGGGAATCCCAGAAGACGAAGGAATCTCTTTTCTTCGTCTGTGAAATCGGATGCGGACAGATTATGTAGGTCCTCTTGCGACAGAGGAGATTGACTTAACATCTTAACAGAATAGGAATCAGGAACGGAAATGACTCCGCTACTTGGCTTCTCTTTCCCCATAATCATAGTAAGCAGCGTCGATTTTCCGGCACCATTTGAGCCGACAAATCCTATGTGCTCGCCATATTCTACAGAAAAAGAAACATCCGAAAAGAGCTCCTGGTGTCCCCATTCTTTGGATATATGCTCTAGTTTTAGTTGCGTCATATCGTATACCTCAAAAGAAAAAAGTCTCCGTCACAGGTGACGAAAACTTCCCAACATCATACACAAAACAACTGATCTCATCCGAGAAAAGTACGCCGCGATATAGACTGTCCGCTTCCGTCGCCCGTGTAAAATCGCTTGAGAGATTAACGTCTCTCAAAGCAAGCTTATGCACAAACATACGTGATATAAATCAAATGCGAATCGTCTGTCCTTTCACTGGCATATCCTCCCAAATAATACTATTTTCAGTTAAATCGTATCACATATATCACGGGAAAAGCAAGAGGCCAGATTCTGCACAGAGGGAAGTCTCGGATCTACTTATCCTTTTGCGGGTCTGGGGAAGCGAATCTTTGTAAAAAGATGGATCAGCATGCGAAAACACATCAACAAACGCATAAATTTGCTATAATATTTGAAAGGGTATTCAAAATATAGGAGGAGTGCAAATGAAAAAGAGGATTGTTTGTATTGTTCTGGTTCTGTGCATAGTATCTTTATGTTCCTGCAAGAAAAATGCAGACGCGGATTCCACTGAACTGGAAACGAGTCATTCAGCAACGGTAACGACAAAAGCGACAGAAAATGAAGAAACGAGTGAATCAACCAAGGCAACCAAGGCAACCGATAGTACGGAAACAACAGCTCCACAGGAAACCCAGAAGAATCAGGTTTCTGTTAGCTATGAGACGATTGAGCAGAGCGAACCGGCAGAACCAACGATCGACTTTATCACGGCAACCTTCACATATCCCGTCATTACAATCGATGGAAACAAGGCAGCGACAGATGCAATTGCCGCCTCAATTCAGACTCTGCGCGATTCGGATCAGACGTCATATGATGAGGCGCTTGCATCTTCGGAGGAAATGTACAGTGCAGGGAATTACAACGGAACGTACGAACTAAGTACAAATTCACAGATGGTCGTACTCACGGACACCGTCATATGCATACGAATTGATCAATACTGTTACTTAGGCGGAGCTCACGGTGGCTCAAATGCTTATGGAATGACCTTCGATCTGGCCACGGGAAAATTAATTACATTTGCAGACATCTTTACAAGCGAATCAGCCTTCGACACGGCAGCATCCAACAGTATCGTTGCGCAAATTAATGCAATGACAGAAGATGAGCGGTCAATGTTTTTTGAAGACTATGCCACGAGCGTCCCGTCATGCTTGCCGACCGCCGGATTTCTTTACAATGGTGACACCTTTATCATCATATTCCCGGAATATGCAATTTCGTGCTATGCGGCGGGCATGTCCGAATTTTCACTTCCTGTCTCAGATTATAGTTCGCAAATGAATGCATATGGAATCCAGCTCTTTTCGTAAAAATCTCGCCAACAAATAGTAGAAGGGATATTCTCCGCCGCAGTTCCACAGGATCAATTTTGATCCGAGGGACTGACCGTACGTCGGAAAATATCCCTTCAATTTGGCACGTTAGGTGAATATAGATGACAACACAGAAAAAGATATTTGAGTTCGGTCGCATATTGTTTTACTATTACCAATAACGTGGAATTTGAAAACGGAAGACCTCGTCATACAAGAAATACGGAGTTCATTAGTGCCCTTTGTGTTTTTCTTTGCGGTTTTCCTATCTCAGTTCAAACTGAAACTTTTCTTCTATTTCCCGTTGCTCGCGTGAGCGCGACTTGCGCTCCAGCTTCCCTTGCTCCTGTTGAAGCTTCAATACTTGCTGTGCCTTTGTACCAATCCCCGTCTCCTGCAACTGTTTGTTTATTGCTCGTTGCATTCGTTTTGGATTCATGCGCTTTTCATCCATCATTGCTGCATCGATGGATGCACTAAATCGCAACTTCGTGAAGTTATGGAGCAGGAATTCATAAACTTCGTAATCCTTTGGCTCAGCTCCGAAAGTGATTTTGCAAACTTCAAATTTGCCTTCCCACTCACATTCGTAAATGCCGACCCAAAATGGTTCTTCAAATAACACCGTCAGTCTTGAAACAATCTTCTCCATAGAAATCTCTCCTTAAGGTCTGATTACAAAGAACGGACAACCAAGGAGGCAGGTTACTGACAACAT
>JBPOHB010000148.1:0-5146 GCA_052036055.1 Bacillota bacterium
AGGATTTCGGTGCAATTTGCACACAGGTATCAGATGCTAAGCAAGCTGAATTGCTTCCGTCAGAGATCTTTGACTTGTTTGACGACACATAGGTAAATGTCGCCATGCCATACGCATTGAAATCCTATCGTGAAGAATCGATTGACGATAATCACGTAGAAGTACATGCGGTACTTGAAAAAGATGGACACAGCATTACGATAAACGGTCAAGGTAACGGATTACTCGATGCATTTTGCCATGGTATTGCACAGAGCATCCATAAAGAAATTACAATTACAACCTATCAGGAACATGCAATGAAAAGTGGTTCTGACTCAGCGGCTATTACATATGTTGAAATTCAGCTGCTCGGCAACGGAAAATATCTTGGAGCTGGTATTTCAAGTTCCGTATCTAAATCATCGCTGCGTGCTGTAGTCAGCGCAATGAATCGTATGATTACCACAAAGGTCTGAAAATGAACTGCGGTTAATGATTCTATGTCGTTGACCGCAGTTTATCGTCTTCCCAATTAAACAAAACTTTCATTTTGTTTAATTGGGAATGGGTAAAATTGAACCTCTGTGTTGCTGACTGGCTCTACTCGTTTGTTGTTGGAGTTGTTGATTCAATGACAATCTGGCTATCTGTTCCTTCTGATACATTGAATGGATCTTCTTGATTCAGATCATTCATGTCTTCAATTCCGAACATCTGCTTATATTCATCCGAGTTCTTTAGCGGATCAAGCCAATTGTATGTGATGATAATCACAAGCAAAATAATTAAGATAACAAATATCCGCCGAAGCAACAATTGTAGCTTAATGGATCGGTACTTCCGATCAACATACTTTTTGGATGTGTATCCAACAAGTATATATGCCTTGTTACGCGTGTTTCTCTTTGGCAGGCGCTTTCTTTGCGTAACATACCGTAAATAGCGATGATGTATTCTAACAGGAATGTTTTTAAGATATCTCTTTGTAGTTCGCACAACACATAAGATGACCCCCAGCAAAAACGGTTGCGTTGGGCTCGTATTGTGTGGAACAGAATCCTTGGAATTATTACTTTGCGGTATGGGCTGACTTGCCAACTGATCATCCTCCGAAAACATCACTTCTCCCGTTATTATATCACAAACATTCGATTCTTCTCTCTCTGTAATGACTCTTTTCATTTGCTAATCGAACAATCGTTTGACATAGAAGTGCAGGAATGCTAGTATAAATATTGAAGAGAAATTTGCAATCGATGTAGCCAGAGGTGAGCAATGGATAAGAATCGTTTTACTCGCAGTAATCTTGATCAGACGGTTGAACTTATTTACAATTTTGTCGTTTCATATATACGTAAAGAAGGCTATCCCCCATCGGTTCGCGAGATATGTGCAGGTGTGGGCATCAAGTCGACATCTACTATTCACGCACACTTAAGAAGGCTTCAAGATCTTGGTAGAATCGAGTATACACCTGGTAAACGCCGTGCCATTATTGTTCCCGATTTGCAAAATGAGCAGGTTAGGAATCTTCCCGTTGTTGGTACTGTTACAGCCGGTCTCCCCATTCTAGCTGTAGAAAATATTGAGCGTACTCTTCCCTTCTCTTCTGATTTCTATTCATCTGGTGAGCATTTTGTGCTCAAGATACGTGGCGATAGTATGATAAATGCACATATTCTGGATTCAGATTATGTCATTGTTAAGAGACAAAATACAGCTGTTCTTGGGCAAATTATTGTTGCACGTATCGAGGATGAAGCTACGGTCAAAACACTCATCTCTCATAATGGCGAGATGTATCTTCGACCGGAAAATGAAGCATATTCTCTCATTCCATTTCACCAAGAGAATTGCCAGATACTCGGAATTGTTGTTGGTCTATTTCGGGACAGTATTTGATTTATCCATATTGTTGGCTACTCTTTGCAGATACATGCGGGATAGCGTCACCATAGGGCTCTCCTTGATAATATTCACGCTTATTTGATTCATTAAATATGTACTGAACTGCCTGTACGGGCGTGATTACGCTGACTGCTGATTTATATAACAGAATCTGGCTGTCTTCATAACAGAGAATCACTGACTGGCTGTCAAAGCCAATGATTTTGCCCGTGTGCCTATCTCCTTTTATGGTATCTACATGAACCAGATTCTCATTCTTCCTACAATTGTTGAGAAATATCTCCTGCAAATTTGCATTTTTGAAAGTGCGATTATCATGGTATCCTGTTCCGTCGCATTGCGTATGGTTCCGATTCTCAGGTTCTTCATAGAAATGCGTCTGCCTTCTAACGATTGATTTCTGATACATAAATTCACCTCCGTATTTTTATATAGGAAGCATATCACCAAATATGTAGTTGTTCTATATGATATATACGTATTTTCTAAATTAATCAGGTGTTTATTCTTATCTTTTCAAGAATAGAATCTATGTCTCCCTGTGCAACGTAATGAATTTGAGGCATCCTGCGAAACCACGTAAGCTGGCGTTTACCGTAATGACGCGTATGCAATTTAATCATATCAATTGCCTCATTATATGAACATTTTCCGTCAAAATACTGGAGAATTTCTTTATAACCAATCGCCTGCATGGATGTGTTTACTTGCGAAAGTCCTGCATCTCGAAGTGCCGCAACCTCATCAAATATGCCGTCAGCTACCATCTTATCGACACGCTGGTCCATCCGTTTATATAGTGTGTCACGATCCCAGTTTATTGAGAATAATGAGAATGGGTATTGCGGACCACTTTTTTTAGAATCTTCATTTACTTGTGTCATCGTTTTGCCTGTCTGAAGATATATTTCCAGCGCGCGTATAACTCTTTTGGTATTATTGGGATGAATATTCTTGGCTATTTCAGGATCAGCGGCTTCAAGTTTTGTGTATAGATCTGCAATCCCATTATTTTGATATCGCAAATATAGGCTTTCATGAAGTGCAGGGTCTATTTCAAATTCCACGTAACTGATTCCGTCGACCAAAGCCGAAATATACTGTCCTGTACCTCCGCAAAATACTGGCAAATGCCCGCGAGAGATGCAGTCTTCAATTGCACCCCGTGCATGATTTACATAGACAGAGACATTATATGTTTGTGTAGGTTCAATAATATTAATCAGATGATGCGGCACGAGCTTCTGTTCCTCTGCCGTTGCTTTTGCTGTGCCAATATTCATATTCTTATAAATCTGCATGGAATCACAACTGCACAGCTCTCCGTCAATCTTCAGACATAGGCTTAGCGAGAGGTCGCTTTTCCCACTCGCCGTTGGACCACATATGATGGGGATCGATGTGTAGTGTTCGGATAGTGTTTTCAAAGAATCGCCCAAAGTAAACTCCCTCATACAATACGCTTAAATTCCTTCTCAAGATCTTTCTGTGACAGCAAGATAATAATCGGCCTTCCATGCGGACAGTGATAGGGATTGCGCAGTTTCGTCAAATCATCAATCAATGCCATGACTTCTATCTCATCCAGTCGATCGTGCCCTTTAACCGCGGCCTTACAGGCTGCTGTTGTAATGGCCAGAAGCATTTGTTCATCCGTCTTTGGCAATTCTCTTTTAAGCTCATCAAGTGCACAAAGAAAAGCTTCCGTAGGATTCATTTCAATCGATACAGCCGGAATTTCGCGAAGGATTATTTCTTTCTCTCCCATTGTTTCAAATACGAACCCGCTGCTATTGAGAATTCCTTGTTTGGTCATGACAAAATGCATGTCTGACGCAGACAATGTGATGATCTGCGGTAGCAGTAATATTTGTGATGAACAGATTTCCGTATTATTATCACGAGCTCGATTACGAAGCTGTTCAAATAATATCTTTTCGTGTGCGGCATGTTGATCGAGCATAAGAAGCGTGTCTTTTCTTTCGAGCAAAATATACGTCGAAAATAATACGCCAATAAATCTCGCATCAAGAAGATCATGAATGGTAAATCCAGCATAGGGGGATGGAGCAACGTCTTCGCTTGTATGTGCGGAGGCATAAGATGTTTCCCCTTCATTGGATTTCGTTACGTTTACATGATCTTCTGAAAAGGTAAGTACCTGTTCGCTCGCGATGGGAATATGCTTCGAGAATGTATCTACAGGATGCAAAACTGCCTTCTCATCATTTATTTCAATTGACCCATCTGATGAAGAAACAAAAGTACTCTGGGTTGAATTCGTTTCTGAAGTAAACAGTGCCTCTGTCTTCGGAATGATTACATGAGAAACAGAAAGCAATGCTTGATTGATTATGTGATAAACGGCGGTAAAAACGGCATTATCATTCCAAAAACGAACTTCGGCTTTCTGCGGGTGTACATTAACATCAACATACGATGAAGGAATACGAAGAGACAAAATCAGGAAGGCGTATCTACCTTTCATCAGAAGTGTCTTATATGCCTCATCAATTGCCGACGATATCGTTTTGGAACGAATCAGGCGATCGTTAACGAAGATCGTCTGCTCTCCCCTATTGCTTCTTGCTATATTTGGCTTCCCTACATATCCAGATATGGATATCTCTCCGAATGTCTCATCTATCAAGATGCACTCATCAATTAGTTTCTTTCCATAAATGCAGTACAGAGATGAGAGCATTTCATTGTTTCCGGGAGTATGCAACACCTCTTTACCTTGATTCGTAAGTCGAAAAGAGATATCGGGTCGAATGAGAGAAAAACGCTCACAAAGAATGATTATATATTGGGCTTCGGTCTGGTTCTTTTTCAGAAATTTGTATCTAGCAGGAAGATTGTAAAATAGATCACGAATCTCAATCGTTGTTCCGGCCTTGCAACCGACCGACGTTACGTGTACGATTTCTCCCCCGTCAATCGTGACTTCTGTACCCTTCTCTTCACCATGCTGTTTTGTCTTAATTGAAACACGAGCAGCAGCCGATATGCTTGACAGTGCCTCTCCGCGAAACCCCATTGTATGTAATGCGAATAGGTCATCAAGCTTCTCGATTTTACTCGTCGCGTGCAAAGAGAAAGCTAGAATAGCATCTTCTTCATCCATTCCGCATCCGTCATCTGATACGCGAATCAATGAAATGCCGCCGTCATATATGTCAATGTTTATTGATGATGCACCAGCATCAATGGCATTTTCTACAAGCTCTTTTACAACCGAAGATGGACGTTCAAC
>JBPOHB010000175.1:0-5745 GCA_052036055.1 Bacillota bacterium
CGTCTGAGGAGGCATCTGATTGACTTGAGCTGATAGTACGCTCGAAGTATTTGCATATGCAGCTGCAGCAGGCAGAATGAGTGTTGACTCAATTTTAAGGAGTACGATCGATAATCCACCCTTAATATTTCCCTGCATACACGTACGAATAATCTCCGTTGTCTTCTGTTCCGGCGGAGTTGGCCTGACTAGAAGTGATTTGAGTATATGTGGAGGAAGCGCTTGCGATATTCCCGTGCCATATAGACAAATCTCATCATTATCCATGAGCTTCGCATGAAACTTATTCTCTGGAAGAACGGGTCCGTCTTGTGGAAATCTGCCGATATACTGAGTAAGCACATTTCGCTCAGGGTGCGTCTGTTCAGTCTCAGGAGGAATTGCCCCCATCTGAACATAACGATGTGCAACAGTCTGATCTTCCGTAATCGGTATAATTTTCCCTTGGCGAACCAGAGCAGCCCTCGTATTCCCTACGCTTACAACGCGCAAAATATCACCTTCAATTGCAACCATAGTCATTGAAACGCGAATGGGAGTACCATTATGTGAAAGCGAAAAATTGCAGACCGTCTGATTCGCGGCGGCAATAATCTGATCAGAAAATGAACGAAAATCAAGAATAGACCTGTTCTTAGCAACTTCACATAAAGAAGAAAATACGCTTAGCACTTCTTGGAGTGCCATGGCAGAAAGAGCATCGTCTCCCTGAGCAGAGAAAACAGCACATATTTGTACAGGCGCTGTCGAAACAACCGATCTTTGAAATGAAGACGCATATTCACTTTTTGTGCGATAAAGTGTATGTAAAAAAACATTTTCCTGAGGAAGACCCCGAAGCATATTCGTTTCACAAATGGCGGCAGATACTGTTTTGCTCATATGTCAGGAATCCCCCCAAATATATTCTTTTAGAAGGGGAAGCTGAGCGTCCCAGTCTACAATCATCATCCAAGGGTCTTGTTGGACCGTGTACATGTTATCATCTGGAAGACGATACTGCTGAATGTTATCTGCCATGCCCATAGCATTTGTTGCGATTCGCAGCAAATCCATTGACGTCATATTTGTCTCAAACATACCAGCCGAATCCTCTAGAATTGCCAGTTGATCAAGATAACTCATCGAGCTCACTTTCGAAATGAGAGCAGTAGCAACCGTTCGTTGACGGCTCGTGCGAATGAAGTCTGAATCGGCATGTCGAATCCTTGCCCAAGCAATAACTTGCACACCATTAAGCGTTTGTTCGCCGGAATAAGATAATAACGAAATGGATGAATCCATTAACTCGTTTTCTTCGTTGATACTCTGATTTGCGTATTTAACTTCTTCCGCCTGAACATCAATGTCAATTCCGCCGACTAAATCAATGACATCCGCAGCACTCGAGAAATCGAGCATGATGAAGCGTTGCACATCGAGTCCGTAATTCTCATTTATCGTGTTGATGAGTAATCCAACACCGCCGTATTTATACGAATGGGTTAATTTGTCCTGAGATGATCTCCCTTGTATCGTTACACCTGTATCTCTCATAAGCGAGACAAGATTGATGGTATTTGTTTTCTGATTAATTGAGACAATCATAACTGCATCGGCACGACACTCAACATCATCCGTCCCGCGCGAGTCAACACCAAAGACCAGAATGTTCTCCACATCCGGATCAATTTGATCAACTTCTGCAATCGGATAATCCGCGTCGATATATACGCCCGTATGTCCGCCATCTGCCCATGAGGAAGATGTATCGCCGGATGTGTCTGCATCAAAATCATCAAGAGAATCAAAATCAATTGTGTCATAATCTTCTTTTGATACAAACGGTGTATATGCTTCCCCGATTTTCCCGAGAATATTAATATAAAAATAGGTGAATCCACCAGCAAATAAGCCAAATACTACAATAAGTATGTATAGAAGTATAAGAATAGCTCTACGTTTAGCCGTCATTTTGGGAGTTATACCATTCTTTTTTGGTGTTGACGCAGAGGGTATATTATTACTAGCGGGGACGCGTACTGACGTGCTTTCCCCTTGACTACTTTTCATTAAATTGACCTCTCTTTCAAAACACAGATATGAATATTTTATATCTTTTTCTTCTGAGAAGCAATCAAACCACTAAAATACGCGAAAATAACTTCATCTGAAAATTGAATATTTCTGTAGATTTTATGGTAAAATGCAGTAATTATATGACTCAGGAGATTAATTATGCAAAACAAAATGCTACTTGCCAAACGAATTCAGGCTGTCTTACTCACGATTGTTATGTGCGCATCGGTTCTCTCTGTTTCTTCTTGTGCGAAGAAGAATACTGCCACGGAGACCGTTATCGGTTCTTTCACTGCTTCAAGTGCAATTGCTACTACTCAAGAGTCCGCCGCGGAAACCACTGCGCCAGCGCCAGAATTTGCTGTGAATCCGATAACGGGAATAGCGGATATGGATCTAGACAATGTTGGCCTTCGTTCCGTAACGGTTTCAATTAATAACAAGCACGCCGCTCTTCCCTCTCGTGGCTTAAGTCAAGCGGATGCAATCTATGAATTTCAGACAGAAGGCGGACAAACACGTTTGTTGGCACTCTATGCTGATGCCTCTACGATCCCTGAAGTGGGTTCGCTTAGAAGTGCACGGATCATTGCATGTGATCTATCCGCAGGTACAAATTCGATTTTCATTCATTTTGGCAAGAATGCACGTGTCCCTGCATATGCGACTGATATTGGTCTTGATCATATCGACGGAAACGATCATAGCCAGAATCATGGACAATCCGTTGATGGTCAGATTGAGCTTGGCGATGGCATCTATTTCTGGCGTGATGATGTCTGGAAATCAGAGCGTGCTATCGAACATACTGCCGTTACAAATGGGACACAGATTCTTCGGGCTATCAATGACCTTGACATTTCATTGACTGGCGAGACCCCATCCCTGTTCAATTTTACAACAGATAGTACCCCTGCACTTGCCAATGGAACCACCGCAAATGAGATCATCGTGTATTTTTCTCAGACAAATCCTGATGGTACATTCACATATGATGCGTCGACAGGTCTTTACGCGAAGAGTGAATACAGCGGAACAGCTCAAATTGATGAGACGACTGGTGAACAGATTGCCGTAAAGAATGTTTTCGTATTATTTGCAGATATTCAGTCACACGGCGATACGACAATCGACGCTTTTCTCACCGAGGGTGGCGATGGATATTACGCATCCGAAGGGAAAATTGTCGCAATCACATGGTCAAAAGACAGCGCAAACGATCCAATTGTTGTCATGGATACAAATGGCAATGAGATTCAAGTAAATGCCGGTACAAGTTACATTAACATCGTTGATAATGATGTGACATCGAAATTCAGCTATTCATAATTATTCGATTCAATTAGTGTGAATTTCTATTGGTTTTCATACTTCTCTCAATATCACGAGTAGCCGCCTTTTCCGCAAGTGTGTCACGTTTATCATAGTTCTTTTTTCCCTTTGCAAGGCCAATCTCGACTTTAACTTTTCCGTCTTTGAAATAGCATTTTGTTGGTACGATTGTTAAGCCGTCTTGCTTAACAGTCGTATACAACCGGATGATTTCGCTCTTATGAAGCAGTAGTTTTCGAGAGCGCATCGGATCTTTATTCTCGCGATTTCCTTGCTCATACGGGCTAATATGAGCACCTACGAGCCACGCTTCACCGTCCTTAATCGTGACATAACTATCTTTCAAATTCATACGTCCGGAGCGCGCCGATTTTACCTCAGTTCCAGACAGAACAATACCTGCCTCAAAACGATCTTCAATGAAGTAATCATGAAATGCTTTGCGGTTATCCGCAACTGATTTTGTGCCCTTTTGTCTTGCCATTAGTTTTACTCTCTCTTCCGATAGTATCATTTACTGCGGCAACTGCAGAGATGGAATCGCATTGAGCGAAAGATCGTCACGATCTCCACGAAGATACTGGTAATAACCTGCAGCAGCAATCATTGCCGCATTATCCGTGCATAGCTCGATTGGCGGATAGGTTAACTTGATCTCATTTATGTTGCATCTTCTGTCCATTTCATGTCTCAAGCGCGTATTCGCACTCACGCCACCGGCAAGACATAGACGTTTGCAGCCTTTGCGTATGCATGCTTCAATCGCATGACTTGCAAGTACGTCTACTATAGCATATTGATAGCTTGCCACAAAATCTGCAAGCAAAAAAGTTTCCGAATGCATCTTTAGCTGATTAATTTGGTTGAGTGCGGCTGTTTTCATCCCGCTAAAGGAGAAGTCAAGCGAATCTTGAAAGTGCGACTTCGGAAAAATATACTTGGATTCATCTCCGCCTTGCGATGCTTTGTCCATTTTGGGGCCACCAGGATAGCCGAGACCAATCGCTCGAGATATTTTGTCAAAAGCTTCGCCTGCAGCATCATCTCTTGTTCTTGCCATTATTTCGTATTTCCCGTAATCTTCAACATAGACGATATGGCTATGCCCGCCTGATACCACAAGACAAATGAAAGGCGGTGTGAGCTCTTTATCTGAAAGATAGTTTGCTGATATATGTCCTTCTATGTGTCCGACACCAATTAGCGGCAACTTCTCAATCTCACAGATACCTTTTGCAGCTGATACCCCAACAAGTAGTGCGCCAACCAACCCCGGCCCTTTTGTGACACAAACAGCTGACAAATCATGGAAGGAATGCAGGTTTGCTATTTCAAGTGCAGATTCTATGACAGGTACGATCGCTTCAACATGCATGCGTGAAGCAAGTTCTGGAACGACACCACCGTAAACCGTGTGAAAATCCGCTTGCGATGCAATGACGTTTGATAGAATCGTACGGCCGTTTTTTACGACGGCACAGCTTGTCTCGTCACATGACGACTCAATTCCCATAATATATATATCAGCCAATTCGATTCGCCTCCGATTACATCAGAACATGTGATATCTGCTGATCAAAGATCACGAATAATCCAAGAAGAATGACATACACGCCGCATATGATAAAGCCCTTCTTATCAAGAAATTTGAGCATGAATTTCATTGAGAGTATGCCTGCAATGGCAGCAGCTGCAATACCTATTGCATACATGGGTATCGCACCGTTTGTGATAATCGTATCCCCCTGGAAGATGTCAATCATGTCTTTCGCAAACGAGCCTAAGATCGCAGGAATTGACATGAGAAAAGCAAATTTAACAGCTTCTTCTCTTTTCAGCTTTCGAAACATGAGTACTGTCAGACAAGTACCCGATCGAGAGATTGCCGGCATGATTGCAATGCTTTGACCCACACCCGTTAGCAATGCATCTGTAGCCGTAATATCAGTCATTTTCTTCTCTCCCTCACGAATAAAACGAATCGACAAGAGTAAAATACCCGTAATGATGAATTCATACCCAAGTGTCACATTGTTTTTGAATGCTGAATCGATGAAATCGCCAAATAGCAATGTAAAAATAACGGCGGGGATTGTCGCAAGAATGAGCATCCAAGTCATTTTTCCGAGAATATTCGTAAGTATTGACTTGATTTCTTTCCACATAACAATAAAAACCGCGATCAGTGTTCCAACATGAAGAAAAGAAAAATAGGTTAGTAGATCTTGGTCATTAAGCCCCAATATTCTTTCAAATATAACAAGATGCCCAGAACTTGATATGGGAAGGAACTCTGTAGCCCCTTGTACGATTCCGAGTATGATTGCCTGCCACCAGTTCATATTTCTCCTCCAA
>JBPOHB010000096.1:0-30313 GCA_052036055.1 Bacillota bacterium
GGGTGTTAGCAATGGTAGAGCGAGATATCCGAGTAAAGAATTGCGGGAGAATCGCTTCCAGTTCATAGAGTCGCATACGTGTTTCGAAAGAATCTGAGGCAGTATGCGCATAAACAACCTCTCCCTCCGTCTCGAAAAACAGAATCTCGGACAGCTTCAAATAGTACTGCTCCTCTCCCTTAAAGAAAGATGGAAGAGCGCTATCTTTCCCACTCTGTCGAAGCTTCTTTGCCAGCTCCTCTATTTCCGGTGTTACGGTCTTGCAATAGATAACCGCCTCCGTCGGAAGATCCTCCCCAATCATCTCAATTCGAACTCGCATACAATCTCCTTGCTTCTTTTCCCTCGCAAAATCATTATAATTCGAAAACAGCCAATTCATACGTTTTTCTGGTAAGTGGGCACAATTCTTCGATGAGTGGTCCATAGGTGCGCGTCAGCATTCATTTTGCGCGTACAAGCAAGTGGTATAATAAACAAGAAGAAATATATACGTTGTAATGTTCGGATTCTTCAGCAATTTCATTATAACCTATTCGCTCATCCGAACCTGGCATAGTGCCAAAGGAGACAAAATGGAAAAGACAATATTAATGGCAGAAGTTAGAGATGAAAATCCCAAAAAAGCAAGAGATGCCGGTTTTATTCCCGGTGTATTAAACGGCCCGAAAACAACATCTACATCCGTCAAGTTTGAAGCCTCCGCGCTCAACCGAATCCTTGTTGCACACGGGACCAACGCAAAGGTCTGGATTGATATGAACGGAGAGAAAACGTTTGGATTTATCAAAGAAGTTCAGAAGGACCCCGTAGATAAGAGAGTCCTGCATGTTTCGGTTCTTCTAGTAACGAAAGACCAAGATGTGAAAATGCAGCTTCCAATCACGTATCACGGTCGTGAAGAATTAGAGAACAAATTCCTTCTTCTCCAGATCTATAAGACAGAAATCGACGTAATTGGTAAGACAGATCTCATGCCGGACGTTGTCATCGTAGACGTATCACAAAAGGAATTGGGGGATTCGATCACTGCAAAAGACCTTCATCTTCCAAAGGGACTACACATTACAGATCAGGAAAACGAAGTATACGCTCATATCAAGGCCGCAAGAGCCGTTGTTGTAGAGGAAGAGTCTGCAACGGTCTCTGCATAGTCACGTGATCTGCACCACTCATAAAAAGCAAAAGGGGGAGAAATCGTATTTCTCCCCCTTTTTGTTCCGTATTTTCTTGTGCTTGATTAAGATATGGCAACAAAACCGTTTTCGATCTCACTCATCGATCCATCGGTACTATCCATGTCCGTAATGATTATCGAGATAAATACATCTCCTTTTGGCTGAACGCATAATAACTGCGAGATATTCTGTCCGGTTACCGTCGCTTCGACCGCCGTATATTCTGCTCCCGCAATTGTGATTGTACTTGCATCGCCAAATACATAACTTGTACCTGTCGAAAGCATCATGGACTCCGCTCCGGCTAAGTACGAATCAATATTCGCGCCTGTTGGGTTTGCCTCAAACAGAAGAATAATGTTATCCCCTGTTGTTTGGTCTGCCATAATTGCATCGTATATTCCCGTAGCGGTTTCCAGAGACTCCTGACTGATCATTCCGTCCGTTGAATAGGCAGACGGATCAATTCCCGTAACGGATGCAATATCCGCGTCCTCGTAATACATCCAGTTTTCAGGCAGCGCAAAAGAAAAACCGAATTCAGCACTTGTATACACATTGTCCGCCCATGTTCCGCGCGCGAGCACATATCCATCAGAAGAGTCTTCGGTTTCATCTTCGGTTTCATCTTCGGTTTCATCTTCCGTTTCATCTTCGGTCTCATCTTGATCAGAGTCTTCATCTTCATCTTCATCATCCGAGTCTTTGTCAGAATCTTCCTCATCAGAATCCTCGTCTTTTGAACTTGTGTTCGTTAATAGAGTACATCCTGATAGCATTGCCGCCGCAATACCAATTACCAATAACAATGTTAGCCCCTTTTTCATTTCATTCTCCTCTTGTCGTTAACGTATAAGATTTTTGTTTGCTGTATGCTATTTTGATACCAAAATTTCATTCTGTCAATGAAGATTGATAGAAAAGTCGACCGCCCTGTTTCACGAGCTTCCTAAACAACTATAATTGAATATATCGAATAGCGGGAAACACGAAGTCTTCTTTTTGTGAAAGGATGAGAAAAATGGACAAATTTTCAAAAACCGAAATTCTGCAACAAATTCTTGAGGACGTTGATGTCGAATTGAACGACGAAGAGATTACCCACCTAATACTTGAAAAGCATGTCACCGAACGAGTCGACGTGAATGCCGATAAAGATCGCGCTTTTGGCGTCCGCGCGGCTGACGCATTTGCTTCATTTGTGGGAAGTTGGACCTTCATTTGTGGCTTCTGTATCGTGCTTGCAGGCTGGCTTCTGACAAATATTCTTCTCTTCAGCAAGGCATTTGATCCATACCCTTTTATTCTCCTGAATCTCGTTTTATCCTGCGTTGCGGCGATCCAAGCCCCGCTCATCATGATGAGCCAGAACCGTCAGGAAGAAAAAGATCGGCTTCGCGCGGAAAACGATTACAAAGTGAATCTCAAATCCGAGATTATTATGCAGGATATGCACAGCAAATTGGATTTGATCCTCGAAAATCAGAGACTGCTCTTTTCTATGCTAAAAGCAAATGAAGCTTGCATCACGGAAGATTCTACGAAAGAATAGACGCAAAGCAAGTTCCTTAGCGACGATTCTTGGGCTGCGAGACAAAATGGTCTGTATGTGTGTTTTTCAGCGCAAGAATGGCTTCTTTCACCTGCGCGATCAATTCTTCCGCTGACATCCAATGTGGGAATATGGGATTCCCATAAATCACATCTACGGGATATTTTCGCATGCTACGGAAATTGAAGAGCCTTGGAAGCTTGCTTCCCTTCGGATACACATCATATGCTCCGTGAATATATGCAGGAATGATCGGCACGTTTGTCTCAATTGCGAGAACAGCAGCACCCTTCTTGAACAGACCTAATTCACCGTTGTTGCTTCTTGTCCCTTCCGGATGAATCAGAAGCCCCCATTTCTCTTTGAGCTGTTTTTGACAGCATTTCATCGTTTCTGCATGAAAATTCGCCCGATCAACAGGAATCATGCCACAGACCTGGGAAATCACCCGCCTTACCGGAGACTCCCCAAGTATTTCTTGTTTGGCCATACAGCAGAATTTCTCGAAACGCCGTCTGCTAAAATTGATGCCAAGCCACAAATAATCAAAGTTCGTGACATGATTCGCACATACGATATATCCGTTATCTTCGGGAATGACATTCTCGTTAGTGACGCGAATCTTATAGACTGCACGTGCCAGCAGGCAGAAATAGCGGAAAATCACGTAATCTGCGTGCTTCTTTCTTTTGGGATATACATGACTCTCCTTCGTCTTCTTCGTCGGTTTCGTCTCGCATTCCTTCTGGTCAATTAATGCAATCAGAGACGCTACTGTAAGCTCTTGCGTGAAGGCATAATCTACCCGACGACCATACAAACATTCGATTTGTACGCCCAGATCAATCGATCCAAGTGAATCAATTCCGAGTTCCGAGAATATTTTCGAATCCATATGAACCTGACACGGTTCCAGATGCCCGATTTCCGAAATCATACGGACAACGCCTTGTTTGGTCGAGTCTTCTTCTTGCAAACCAGAAGATTCTTTTTCGCATAGTGTCACTGCCTCATCAAGCACCATTTTTTTCAGCAGAAATCTTTTGGGTTTCTGCAGGGACGTTTTGGGAATATCCTGCAAAAAATGGATCTTCGCAATCTTCATATAAGGCGGCAGCTCCACTCGTTTCTTCTGTATCGACTGAAGAATCTGTGAGGCGTCACTATCTACTTCTTTAACAATAAACAGATGAATCTCATCATAACTTGTGCGTGTAACGGGCACGCCGCAAGCGATCATTTCCTTCACACCGGGAATACAGGAATATGCCCTTTCAATTTCATCAGGAATAACCTTTTTACCAGATGCCAGAACCATGTTTTCCTTGCTTCTCCCAATGATCTCGTAATTTCCTTTCGCGTTTTGTCTGCACAGATCGCCTGTCATAAACCAGCCATCCACAAAAGCTGCTTTTGTAAGTTCTGGCTCCCGAAAATAGCCCAACATCATATAGGGTGATTGAATAAGTAGCTCCCCTGACTCATTTATTTTCACGGACACAGCCGGATACGCCTGCCCGCAGGAATCTGGCGATAGTATTCTTCCGCGATTCCCAAGCGTCGGAATATTTGTCTCCGTGGCTCCATACGTGATAAGCATGTCAAAACCCGTTCCCAAATAGAACTCGGCTGTCTTCCTGTCCATCGGTGCACCGGCAGAGCAGAAAATCTCGATTTTTCCCCCGAAACCCTGATGAATACTCTTGAAAAGAATTCTCCCAAGATTGATTCCCGTTTTCTGTCGTATCGCTAAGCAGATTGGGAAAAAGAGTCCGAAAAGACGCCTCGTTTTATCTTGGGCGTTTATTTTTCGCGTGATTTCTGATTGGAAAAGTTCAAATACCTTGGGAACACAGGCGAAAATTGTTGGTTTGTATTCGGTAAATGCAGATGCGATTGCGCTTGACGTAGGTTTTTCAATGTAGTGCATCTCTCCGCCAACAAGAAGCGGTCCGAGAATCGAGCAAATAAGTCCATAAATATGGCTGTTGGGAATTACAGAGAAAAAAACCGATGTCGGCTTAAGGTGAAGCAAGTCGATAACCATCATCGTTGTTCCGATAAGCGCATCATGACTATGCATAATACCCGCCGCAACACGAGTTGTCCCTGATGAGAAAATAATTGCACATACCCGTTCATCTCTGTCGCTTGTCTCTACACGAGTCTGGCGAGAACGGTCCTCTTCAAAAGGTAGTCCATACGTAAACAGGTTGAGTATCCGAATACCTTTCGGAACGAGCATAGATATTTTCGCAAAAACCGAAGGAGAAACAATCACGGCCGTCACATCTGAGCGAATCATCTGCCCAAGAAGATCCGTTGCAACCAGAGTCGAATCGAGTAAGACAGCTGTACAGTGTATTTTCGCAAGCGCAAGGAAAGTCATATTCCATTCCGGTACATTCTCGGAGATGATCGCGACACGATCACCAGAACAAATCCCGCTGTTCCGTATATTTGCTTCTATCTTCTCGACGATAACAAACATCTCATCATATGTAATTTTGCGGTCAGTACTTTCTTCCGAAGTAATGGAGAGAGCATATTTGTTCCCGTTATCTCGATTTCTATCTCTGACAAGATTATATACGTTCATATCATGTGCATCCTCTCATCCGGGCAGATATGTGTATCATACCAGTGATTCAGGTAATTGTAAGCACAATATATGTTTCGATTTCTAGGCAATTTCTCGGCGTTTCACTCATCCGCAAAACGGCATATGAGAATCCCTCGCTGATCCATTACTATGAGCAGCCCGATTTTGCACAATGATTCATGCTGTTTCTGTGATTTCAAATAAGCAGATCCGAGATATTCTTCCTTAAGCCAGGACTCTCTCTCTCCTGCAATTCCTTGTCTAATTGCCCTTCGTCTCCGCGTTTCCCGACGGCCACGATCGAGACAATTTCATAGTCCTCAGGAATCCTGTAAATATCTCTTGCCATTGTCTGGCTAAAGCCGCCCATCGCGTGCGTGATAAGCCCTCTCCTCTGTGCCTCAAGTGAGAGATATCCCCACGCGGTTCCCGTATCAAACATATGCCATGCATTTGCTTTCCCATTTGCCTCAAAGGTCTTCTTCGCAAGAATCATCAGAAGAAGCGGCGCACGATTAGCCCACTTCTGGTTCATCGGAGCCAACACACTGCGCATTTTCACAAGAGTCTCATCGTTTTCCGCAAGTATAAAGCGCCAAGGCTGTTCGTTAAAACATGACGGCGCATATCTCGCCGCCTCCAAAAGCGCACGTACATCCTCTTTTGCAATCGGATCACTTGCGAAGGCTCTCGGCGACCAACGGTTCTTAATCTCTGGCAAAATATCATAATCGAATTCTCTTTCCATACGCGCGCCTCACCTTCGCCAAAATTACACTTGTTTTTGTTTTGTAATCGTTATAAATTATGATAGTCTCCTTTTCTTCTTTCGTCAACGAACCACGGGTTTGCATCGCCCTTCTATTTTCACTTGCAATAAATACATGCCTTTGTCTGCGGCAAAGAAGCGTATCTCTGCTACAATGCAAGGAAGAGGTGAAATACATGCCGAAAAAATCTTTTGTCACAAGTATGCCTGACAAAGCAGGAACCTTTCTTCGCGCTTCACAGATAATCGCCAGTCACGAAGGAAATATCGTCCGTGTCAGCTATAACAAAGCCGTTGATTTACACATGCTATTTATCGACGTGCAAGCCTCTGCCGAAAGGCTTCAGCAAATTCAAGCAGATCTTACAAGCATCGGATACGTACAGGATCGGATTGCACCGACGCGCGTTATCGAAGTATCGGTAAAGATCCCTGAGAAACCCGGTGCCGTATTGCCTGTTCTGGAAGTGCTGAATCACCACAAAATCAACATTTCCTATATGAATTCTTGCGCCGATGGCAGGCCTTACGAGGACTTCAAATTTGGCCTTCTTATCGAAGATCCTCACATGATAAAGACCCTCCTCGATGACATAAGTAACATCTATCCCGTGAACATTATTGAGTGTGAGAGCTCGGAAGAGAACCTCGATAATACCGTTTTCTACATTCGCTTAGCCAACGAGATACAAGAATTACTCGGATTATCTACAGATCAGACCATGCAGTTTATTTCTGAATCGAATCGGGTTTTGCAGGTTCTGCAATCCGAAGGAGAAGACGCCGGAAAGGTATTTGCCTATATTCGTCGATTTGCCCTTCACGTCAGTCACTATCGTGGTGAAAATTATAAGACAACCACCCAGAAAATCCAATTAAGTGAATCCGTAACTCTCTACTGCATTTCTCCCCATTGCGGAAGCAACACTTACCTGTTTGTAACGGCAGAAGAAATTACGCTTGTTGATACAGGATACGCACTCTATGCTGAAGAACTAATAAAAGTCCTTCATCATCTTGTACCTGCTTGGGAACGCATGGGGAAAAAAGTATATATCACTCATGCTGATGTCGATCACAGTGGATTACTTTGCAAGTGGACCGATGCCCACATATACGTCAACCAGAAAAGTGCTGAAAATTTCCGACGTCAATCAGAACATCAACCCGATTTCCGAGAACAGACAGAGCTCCATATGGGATACAGTCGACTCAGTCAAATCATCTCTGGCTATTTCCCCCCTACACAAGAAAGCCTGCACATGATTGATGCCGATACGCCGCAAGAGCATGAACATCTCCTACAAATCGGGAATATGCAAATTGGCGATATTTCCTTCGATATTCTTGAAGGGAGCGGCGGTCATCTCTTCGGAGAGATGATATATGTCTCTCGCGCTGCCGGGATCATCTTATCCGGTGATATTCTTGTAAATATCTCTGGCTTTTCCAAAGAAAGAGCTGAATTTAACATGCTTGCCCCGTTTCTCATGAAAAGTGTGAATGTAAATTCAAAGAGAGCAAGAGAAATGAGAAATGAGGTTATTGCACTCAGTAACGAAATCGCAAAAACAAACAAGAAGCCCTGCTTGCTTTGCGGCGGCCACGGCCCACTATCAACATGCATTGATGGGGAATTGACACTTTGGCAGTAACATCCGAATTTGATTCGTCCGAATTGCACAAGGCGCAGGGCACCCCTCAATTCGCTCTGCGACAATAGCGATATTTTGCTGCTGCAATAGCAGCGTCGTCGCCAAGAAGATAGCTGTCAAGGAATTTCTTGGCCCCGGCAGACTTCATGGTAATTTCACGAGCGTCAAGAAATGCCTGCTTGTCCGTATAATCTTCTTCAAGATTGACGAGTTCTTCAGCTTCAACAAGGATCTGGAAATCCAAGTCGTCGATCAAGTGATAGGAATGGTGATGTCCAATCAAGTAGCAGACGCGAGCCCGAATTTTATTATCAACGCCGCTGTCAAGCAGAATCTTATCGGCAATCGTGGGGCCTTCCTTCTCCTGATAGATTCCATCATTTGAATCGTATTTGCGAATGGCTTCTTGCACGC
The DNA here is from genome assembly GCA_052036055.1 of Bacillota bacterium. GTDB lineage: Bacteria > Bacillota > Clostridia > Saccharofermentanales > Saccharofermentanaceae > Firm-13. Next base: position 8,171 of record JBPOHB010000096.1, read on the forward strand.
CAATGTCATGAAGAATAGCGGCGAGTAGGAGTGTTTCTTTTCTCATATCTGTATCGGGAAGGTTCTTATCTTCTGCTTCTTCTGCCCATAAAGCATAAGAGAAACTGTATACTTTCATAGCGTGGTTAATTCTTTTTCTGTCTGTTCCAAAATAGTGAATCATTTTGCCGAGTACTGTGCCAATCATTCTTTTGTCTCCTTTGAGGTGATGAGACTATTGTGTGCCCGAACCCCAAGATAATCAAGACGCAAAACAAGGCAATTTAGCGTGATTTCGATTGCAAATCAATGGCTAGAATATGAACAAATACTTTATTCGAGCAATCGTTCACAGGTCTTTTTCACATCTTTCGGAAGTGACATACCAAGCATCTCATTATAGCGGGCCTCTAGGATTTTACCCGTCTTTTTCAGTCCGATCGCTCCGCTGATTTTCTCAGAAACGGTCAGAAACAAGCGGCTAATCTCATCATCTGGTTCTGTTTTCATAACAAACTCGCTCATAATGGCTTCCGCGCGGTGATACTCGCCTTTATTATTATACAATTCGGCTAATTTTCTGACGAGCAAGACGTATTTTTTCTCGTAAGCAACGCGAAGATTCTCAGCCCAAAGCCAACCATCCTGCTCAAATACATTCCCTTTGTATAAGCGAAAAGCATCCAGTAAAGATTCCTCTTCTTCGGATTGAATCAATTTATCAAATGTATCCCTATCATACTCCGTATCCGATACGTGTAGAGTATAGTACCCGTTGCAAAATTCAATGCCAATCTGTTTCCTTGTGAACACACCCATTGTCTTTCTCAATCTGCATACGGTGACCTGCAAATTAGCAAGGGAACGATCAATATCAAGATTCGGCCATATCTCTTCGCAGAGAGTCTCTTTGTGCACTCTTTCTTCTTTGTTTAGTAGAAGATATCCGAAAAGCTCCGCCGCCTTCGGGCGATCCCAATGAATCTCCCCAAAATCACTGAACATACGAAGTCCGCTAAAAGATACAATTCTCACTGTTTTAGACAATTCATCCGGCGACACTTTTCTTCTCTCCTGTGTTCGAACTTTTGTCAGAACGGTGAGAAGTCTCTCGGGATGAATCGGCTTGAGAATATAATCCAGAGCATGTAGTCCAAACGCCTCCGTTGCATAATTATTATATGCAGTAATATAAACGAGAGACATATTGGGCTGAAGCGCAACACATTTCTCGCCAAGCTCCATTCCGTTAATGACAGGCATCATAATGTCCAGAAGTGCAAGATCGTAAGGATTTCTCTCGACAGCCGCGAGCGCCTCCAGCGGATTGATATACCCATCAACTTCTACAAACATCCCAGAGGAATAGAGAATTCTCTCGATTTCTTCAAGATTTTCCGGTTCGTCTTCGGCAATCAATATTCGCATAATTTGTGACTCCTCTCACTTACGCATCGGAACAATCATCTCAATCCTTGTGCCGCGCCCGATTTCACTATCAATCAGCAAGTGCGTGTTATAAAGCATTTCCAATCTACGGTTAATGTTATTGATTCCAATTCCTTCACCTTCCGTCCCTTGATCTCTGCCAAACGAGGAAAATCCAATTCCATCATCTTCCACTAAAACATGCGTCTCTCCATCTTTATTCCAAGAACTGATTTTTACGGTTCCGCCATCAATTTTCGGTGTAATTCCGTGACGGATCGCATTTTCAACCAACGGCTGAATAGACATGACAGGTATGAGGCAGTCTCCTTTGGCAAGCAGATCATATTCGAGATGAATCCTGTCTCTGAAGCGTGCTTTTTCTACCGAAGCATATGCAAAAACCGTATCCATTTCGTTATGTATTGTCGTGAGTCCATCTTCTCTTTCCAAGCTAAAACATCCGCGAAGATAGTCAGAAAAATCAAGCAACAATTTCTTAGCTTCCTTCGGATCCCTGCTAATTGTACTCGAAATAGCGGCAAGAGCATTGTAAATGAAGTGGGGTCTGATTTGCGCTCGCAAATAGGCTAAATCCGTAATTTGCAGTTTCTTCTGCAAAATGATGCTATCTGTCTCAATTCGCGAATAGTACTGAACAAGATAAATTGTCTGGGTTAATGCAAATCCAGCAAGCCCAAATGACAAGAAATTCCACGCTCCTATCTTCTGATAATACCACAATCCTTCACACACCGCTCCCATAAAAAACAAGCATGCTCCAAAAGCAAACAGCACATCTCCTTGTTCACGTATGAGCAAAGAATAGAAGGACAGATAAAGTAAAAGAAAACACATTGTAAGCGTAATGACAATGTACGCATTGAAGATTGTCAATATAATGGTTGTTGGCAAAAATGTGATCAGCACCAAGAATACCGCACTTGCAAGGAAGATCGTATAGTATAACGGATTGGGAATTTTTCTTGTATACACGGCTCGAAGATACAAAAGAAGCGACAAAACAATCAAGGGAATAAGCGCCGATGCGATTCTAGAGCCTAAATCAAAGCTTAATTTCGGGCAAAGAATCATGATGAAATTCTGATTCATCATCAGTCCACGGATGCCAACCAATAGACTTACAAGAGAAAACCAAAGATACGCTTTTTGATTTTTCTTGTTAATGAAAATGGCTAACGAGTATAGAGAAGATAGCATACAAAGGGTTGATATGGACATATCAACAGAAAGTGAAATCATGCGCGATCGCGTAAGTGTGTCCTCTGAACCGATTACAATGGTTTGACCGACCCCCGCATAAATATGCTGGGTGTTTTTGATTTGCAAAATGATCTCAATTGTCTGCTTCCCCTCTGTGTCAAAACAGTAAACAGCCGGGGTAAGATAGAAGGAACTATTCTCTTCATCAAAATCACAATCGCACAATAGTTTTCCATTTACCCAAAGCTTATATTGCGTATATACTTTGGGCATAGCAATCGCAAGCCGCCCACTTCCGTCTGGCAAAGTAACGAGTAGTCTGTATGTCGCTATCCCGTTCGCAGGATATTCGTTGCTGCCATTCCAGTACTTGGGAATTTCGGCATATCCGTCCATATGTATATTTGACTCGCGAAATGAATCTGGATCAAGCAATTGATTCCAATAGAATTCCCATTTCCCATCCAGACTAACCTTGCTATTTCCAGATAAAGATTCATGAGAAAGATCCGCTTTGCCATAAGCTGCGTTATTTGTGGGCGCAGGATTCACCAGAAAAATGGAGATAATGATCAGGCAGCCGATTATACTACCCATGATTATCAGGGCTCTTCGCATATGAAACCTACCTTGCCGAATTGTATTGGTTGGTGGTCTTTTCTTAATTATATGATATTTACTCGAAAGAAAGTGCTTGATTTGTAAATGTAACATCTTCTTCCCTCGCCGTGCTTTGTGCAGCAAGTAAATGCCGCCTTTTTCGATATGATCAAAAAGGCGGCATCCGCTTGCTGTAACGTATTTTCTCTCTCAGATGCGTTTCAGATTATGCATGAAGTCTTCCTTCTGACTCGCCTATTGGAGATTTTCATTTTGCGAGTCTTCTGCGATGCACAATCTCAAGAGAAACCGCCGCTGCTGTCATAAGTAACCCGATAAGGGCTGCGTTTGAATTGGTTTCACCTGTTTTTGTGATGCCTTGAACAGAGCTCGCCACAATGGCATATGTAGAGAAATGATTCGTCTGGAATTCGAGGTATTTCTGTCCATCGATTGTGACAATTTGCGTATCAAAGTATGCAACTGTGCCATCTTCTGCTATGTGTATCACCTGAAGTCCCACGAGGTTGCTGTACTTCTTTGAAAGTGGAAGGTCAATGGTAATCATGTCCGTGATTTCACTGTTTGCGACATGACTACTTGTCTGCACGCCAGCAGTCGTAACCGTCTTAAGCAGGTACACATCATAGGACAATAGGACGCTAGTCTTCTGGTTCGTAAGTCCTTTTGCCGCTGTTGAGACATAGGTCGGTGTTGTCTTTTCGGTATACAGGATTGCTTTCAACTCAAGCTGAATCTGACTTACATCAGAAGATGACATTTCTGGAATCATCGTGCTAGTACCAATGTAGTTTGCTGATGCGCCTGAAATGGGATCCTTGGCAATAATGACAAGGTACTGGCTAAGTTTGTTCAGTGCTTGATTCAGTCGCACGCGTGTTGCTGGTAGAATACCTGTTCTGCTAGCAACAGGAAGCAGATTATAGAGTGTCATAATGTCTTTTAGGTTGTCCGAAGAGATGCTCGTCGCAGAATTGCTTCCTTCGGTATCATTCAGAAGCGTATCAAGCATATTCTGCAGAACGATAGGGAGCATGTCGACCGTCGAAGTCAGTCTGTTTCCTGCAAGATCGATTGCATCAATCTCAACGAAGAATTGATCGTCAGTTTTCTCTTATTGCTCTTACCGAGCTCTTACCAGAAAAAGAGCACCTCTTTTGGCTACAAATGCCGAAAAAGATGCTCTTTATGAGACGATTTCATGGGAAAAGGGAAAGATGCAATTACAGGGACGATTTGCTGTTGCACTGACCAAAAATGCCACATATGATCGCACCATCAGTCTCATCTGCAAAAACCATGACATTATCACCGCCGAAGATAATCGTATTTCCATTCGGAATAATGGTCTCCTCCTTACGCGTAATTGCAATAAGTAGCGCGTTTGAAGGAATTCCTAAATCCTTAACCGATCGAGAAATAGCAGAAGAATGACTTTCCACAGAAAACTGAATAATCGAATACTTTCCGCCGTTCAATTTCATCAGCGTCAGAACATCTTTCAAATCCATCTCGGACACAACAAGATGAGCCAATAGATCCGCTTGATTCACCGCAACATCAACCCCCATGCCAGCGTTAAATAACCATGTGTTCTTCGGATTATTTACGCGAGCGATGACCCTTGGAACGCCATATTCCATTTTCGCAAGAGTAGACGCAACCAGATTCGTCTCATCCGCGCCCGTTACGGCAACAAGAACATCTGCATCCGATACGCCTGCCATTTCCAAGAACCGAAGATCCGTACCGCTACCGGCAATAACCACCTCAGGCGGCAACTCATCCACCAAATTCGCAAGGACCGACGCGCGATTTTCAAGCACACGAACAAAATAATGATTGGACAAAAGAAGCTTCGCAATATACGCGCCTACCTGACCGCCACCAATAATGATTACCTTCATGTGTACGCCTCCCTTCACAAAAGCCCCAACAACGATTTCAGTCTGCTCATTGATGAAGCTAACACAGCAACATAAACGACATCATGCATTTTGAATTTCGTTCCAAGAGTCGGAATAAACGTTTTGAAATCACGAGTAATCGAAACAACCTGGATTTCACTTGAAACCGACAACTCATTCACCGTCTTATTTACCAGAAGAGCAGGAACATCCATGCGGAGCAGCTCCACATTATCATCGCCTATCGTCGTAACGCAATCAAGCTCACTATAGCTCAAAATCTCCGTTATGCGGCGAATTCCCCATGTCGTTGCGGAAATGGTCTGGATGCCAAGCGTCTGATAAATCTGTGCCTTTCGTGGATCATATATGCGAGAAATCACATGAGGAACACGATAAATATTTCTGCAAATTCTTCCGATCAATGCATTACTGACATCGCTTTTACAGCAAGCAATCACGGCATCGGAGGTCTTGATGCCTGCCTGCTCAAGAATCGATTTATCGAATCCGATACCAACCATCGTCTTCCCGCCAAAATCGCTTCCGAGCAGTTCAAAGGTCTCCTCATTCTCGTCAATCACCGTAACCGAATACCCTTTTGCAACAAGGCTACGCGCAATTCCCGAGCCCAGTTTTCCGCAACCAACAATAATTGCATTCATATTAGTTTCCTCCTACTCTCTTCATTTTATCAGACCACCGCACAATAGCCTTTCGAATCTCTTCTAGCAAGACAACCGGAAAGGGAATCAGCACAAGGAAAATCCAATCCTTCCAGTCGAACGAAGCCGTCTGGAAAAGATCCTGTAAAAACGGAACATAAATAATCGCGCAGATTAGGCAAACTTCAAAAACAATCCCCTTAATAATGCGCGGATTCGAGAATAGACCCGCCTTAAAAACGGACTGCTTGGTCGTTCTACAGTTCATAACCATACCAATTTGGCAAAAAACAATGGCCGCCAGTGTCATCGTTGTTGCCTGGCGATAAAGCTGCCCTGAACTGGCAAGTGCATGAATGCCGTCTCCGTGAACAATGTTTACATAGAAATACGCCGCCATACAGATTACAGACTCCATAACAATTCCGTACCAGATAAACGCTTTGACCATCAGCTTCTTATTTAACAAACTCTCCGTTCTTGATCTTGGCGGTAAATTCATAACGCCACTTTCAGGAAGCTCAGCACCCAAGCCCAAAGCCGGAAGCATATCCGTACCCAGATCAATCGAAAGAATCTGCATAATTGTCAGGGGAAGCGGAATCCCACCTCTTGAAAAGAGAAACGCCGCCGAAGGCACCGCCTCTGGCATATTGCTATTCAGAATATACGTGAGAAACTTCCGAATATTCGCGTACACGCCACGACCTTCTTCGATAGCCTTGACGATAGACGCAAAATTGTCATCCGTCAAAATCATATCCGCCGATTCTTTCGCCACATCCGTACCGGAAATTCCCATCGCAACACCAATATCTGCTTTTTTCAGAGCAGGTGAATCATTAACGCCATCTCCCGTAACCGCAACAATTTCTCCAAGCTCTTGCAAACAACACACAACACGATATTTCTGCTCAGGAGCCACTCTTGCAAAAATGACTTCATCCTTCAAAACTGTTTTAAGCTCATCATCCGCAAAATTCTCCAGCTCCACGCCGGATACAATCCTCGGATGATCCCCCGAAGTAATGCCAATTCGCTTCGCAATACTTTCCGCGGTCAGTCCATAATCACCCGTAATCATAATAATGCGAATTTTTGCCTGATGACAGATCGCAACGGCCGCCGCAACTTCCGGACGCGGCGGATCAGCCATAACAACAAGACCTACAAAAACCATCTTCTGCTCAAGAATCTCCGGTGTATATGCACTAAGTGCCGTTGGAAGATCGTCATTGCGCGAAATCTTCCGAAACGCCACAGCCAAGACGCGCAGCCCTTTGCGAGCATAGTCATCGTTAGCCGCCATAACCTTCTGCCGATCTTCCGCAGACAAAGGAGTCACAACACCATTCCTCTGCATGTCCACGCAAAGATCCAGAACTTCCTTCGGTGCGCCCTTAACATAGGCAATCCGCTCCCCCGAAATCTGGTGAATCGTACTCATTCGCTTGCGTCTCGAATCAAAAGGCAATTCTCTTATACGGGGAATCGCAAGAGCAAGATCTTCCGGACTCAGTCCTCCCTTTCGCGCTACAGTCTCCAAACACGCTTCCGTTGGGTCTCCCAGAACCGTATACTTTCCACCAAGTTCCGCCGGTGGGACCAGATGCGCATTGCTGCAGAGTGCCGCCGCCACCAGAAGCGTCTTCAAATCAATATTTACATCTGCGGAACACACGTCGCCGCCTGCGAGAATCTCACCCACAGGAGCATAGCCGACACCCGTGACAACAAGCTCCTGCTCCGCAAGCCACAAATTACAGACCGTCATCTCATTTTGCGTCAGTGTCCCCGTCTTATCCGAGCAAATCACCGTCGTGCATCCGAGCGTCTCCACAGCGGAAAGCTTCTTCACAAGCGCATGATCCTTCGCCATTCGCTGAACGGCCATTGCCAGAGATAACGTAACCGTTGGGAGAAGCCCTTCTGGTATAAACGCAACCACCATCCCAAGCGAGAAAATAAACGCAGAAGCCGTGTTTTCTTTAACAACAAAAACCGATGCAAAAAAGAAAAATACCCCAAAAGCAAGCGCAATGATGGATATCTGTTTCGTAAGCTTATTCAATTCCTTCTGGAGAGGACTTAGCGACGCAACCGTAGTCTGTGCCAAATTAGCAATCTTCCCGAATTCGGTCGCCATTCCAATCGAAATAACGATCGCCTTAGCCGTACCACTCGAGACGCTCGTCCCGGCAAAAATGAGATTTGGCATCTCAGATTTGGTTAATCCCTCCCGTAACACAGGATCCTGCGTTTTGCGAACAGGATTCGACTCGCCAGTCAGCGTTGACTGATCAATCTGAAGATCGCTGCATTCGATAAGTCTGGCATCGGCACTAATCTTGTCCCCCTCGGCGATCAACACAACGTCGCCGGGAACCAAATCCTCCGTCAGAATCTGCAAAGCAACGCCATCGCGAACCACCTTCGCATAGGAAGAAAGCATCTTCTTCAACGCTTCCGTAGCTTTACTTGCACGAAATTCCTGCCAAAAACTGAAAACGCCATTAATCACATTCACAAGCCAAATCGCAATCCCAAGTTGCGGCATTTTCGCAAATAAAGCAACCAGTCCGCCAACCCACAAGAGAATCGCCATCATGCTGATGAAATTCGAAAGGAAAACCAAAATCATCGGTTTCTCCTTCAAATTACTAACAACATTCTTGCCGTATAATTCTTGTCGCTCCAAAGCCTCGGCGGCCGTAAGGCCCTCCGCACGGCTCTTCATGAAGACATAGGCGTCTTCCGTAGTAATCGAATGAATATGAGATAGGTCATCAATAACCTTGCTATTCCCATTCATATATGTTGCCTCTTGTATTCGTCTATAATTCCAGATTATATACCTACCCAACTGTTTTACAAGATATCTTTAGAAATTGCTGACAACATCTGCGCGGGAATCCGAACAACCGCCGCTTCTTCCACCGACACCCATTCCAAAGATCATGATTGTGACAGTCTTCTGATAATTGCGTCAAGCTCGTTATCCGCGCTACGATCTCTTCTACTGTTTGCATCCATATATCCATCAAATGTCTTTTTGTTGACCGTCTCTCTTTTCTTGCAAAAACTACAGACGATAAAGTACTTCTCCTGTCTTGATGCAAAAGAAACGCTAGGAAGCATTTTCGAGTTATATGCCTCCGTCTTATATAAATCAAATTCGCCGGAGTTGTGACAATGTCTACAGCTGCAATATCCAGCTTTCCCAACATACACCAATTTGGGCTTCATAAACAGGTGATAAATAATGTACCAAGTTAACATCTTTCATTCCCTCACATACAATTTTCAGTCAAAATAATTATACAACTATTTCTTGCTCTTGCCTATTAGGGAGAAGGAGGGTGTCCATTTACACCCACGCGTTTTTTTATCAGTTGAAGATTGAATTTCCGCGGAAATAACCACTTGTGAACTTGAGATTGTATTTAGGCAGTCTTATTTATGTAAACAAGCAGAAAGAATGAAAACAATTGCAACAGATACCGTTTCCTTATCATACTAATCATTCTTATCATTCTAATCAGCTTTCGTTGCAAACGTGATTAGAATGGATGCAGAATGTATCACGAGAGACTACAAACGCGAATGCACGGATGATATCAAGAAAACAGTAATTGCCTTTGCGAATACAAATGGCGGTGAAATATGGATCGGTATCGATGATAATAATACAGTTGTCGGGATTTATCATTTATACAGGCAGAAATGTCATTTCTGGAAGAGCAAATCAAGTTCGGAACAGAGCAGTAAATACTCTTGGCTTGATCGGAATGGACGGATCCTATTCGAATCTTGGTCTGCTTTTATCGGATCAATTTACCATATCCGAGCGGAGATTTCTGGGCTTATAAAATCACGCTGCCAAACACGAATTATGTCAGGCCGGCAGAAACCGGTTTTTCACAAGCGAAAACAATACGTGTGCTGAACTCCTTGATTAGCAGTGGCGCAATCATGCTTGCCGGTTCCGCTAAAATGAAAAAAGGACCCACCCTTATCGGATGAATCCCTATTTCAATTTTGGCAAAGGACTCAAATTTTGATAGAAACCACAAGGGGGTGCAAAATGGTCGATATGGGGGGTGCAGATTTGCAAGGGGGGTGCAATCGTACCCTTGCCTTTTGTCCATCATCAGTCAAATCGTTTCTGGGTATCCTGTTTCATCTTCGGGTACAGATTCAGCGTCCTTGACGATGCGTGCGCTTTCTACTGGAAAAGCACCCGTGAGATCAAAGATAACAAGCTTTTGCTTCGGCAGAATCCTGCCTGGAATTCGATAAGAACAAGTGTAATCCCATCCCAGCTTTCCCGCGAGCAGCCGGCAAAAGGCCGCGCTTCGAAATTCCATTTTTCCAGTCTTACGGTAGACCGCTTTCGGTACACGCAGTGACTGGAATTCTTTTCTGTCATAGGGTTCCATAAGCATGGTCGATCCGCTCTGTTCAAGCAGAAAGCGTATATATGGAGGTTCGCCAATTTCCCTGACGGTATTGCAAAACACATGAATTCTGCCGATACCGAGGTAAAATGAAATGTATGTGTTATCCGCCAAAGTCACTCACCAACTTTGAGCCTTCCCATTCTTCAGGCTTTGTAAAATCAAAGTACAACATGATTTTTTGGCCGGATTTGACCAGCTTGCCATTGGCACGATAGTGAAAGTCTTTATTCCAGTTCCAAAAATCATAAAGCTGATGCGTGAATTTGGAGCATTCAATTTTCTTGTATTTGTGGCGCTCAGAAGGTTTCAACCAGACCACCGCGTCACGATCGGTCGAAGGCACCGATTTTATAATTATGCAGCGTTTTTCATTGCTTACAAGAATTTGTACAGATTCACAACTGTTTAGAGCATTATACGCGGAGAGATTAAAGGAGACACCCGAGTACCAGATCGTAAATGATGGCTCAATTATCCGGCTGAAATATTGACCACGGACAACTTGAAATCCATCAAGACTGATTTCCGTAATATTGCTGTTATTGCTCTGCTGAAATTCATATCCCAGTATCTCCCCGGAAATGCCGCGAAACCGCGTAAAAAGCTCACGCCTCCGCCCTTTTTTCATCATAGCACCATTTCCGCGACGATACAAACAAAATCGTTAATTTCCGTGCTTTCCCCCGTTGTCCCGCATAAAAAATCCCCGTCCGGATAAAACCGGGCGGGGATTTTTGTTATTTCTCCGGCGGCGGCTGTCCTGTGCGAAACGCGCCGCAATATGTTCCTTATCATATATAACCGGATTATCCTTTCTTCCGCCGGAACCGCGCCATCACACCGCCCGGCTTTTCCTCCGGGGGCCGCAGAAACTTCGGCAGCGGAATCAGCGCGCCGCCGAACGCCGCCGCGAGTATCAGCGGCAGCGCGGACAGCGGGAAACACAGCAGCAGCAGCAAAGCCGCCGCCACGGGCTTGCGCAGTACCGCGCCCATCAGCACCGAAACGCTGATCACCACCGCGAACACCGGATCAATGCCGAACAGCGCCGCCGTACCGTAGCCGATGGCGATGCCGCCGAATATCACCGGGAAAAAATGCCCGCCCCGCAGCCCGGAGCGGATGCACAGGTTGGTCATAACGATTTTCACCATGCCGACTGCGATGAGCGCCCCGCCGGAAAACGCCGGATAGGCGTTCATCAGCTCCGTAGATTCCGCCTCGCCCGAAAACATGGCGTACGGCACGAAAAGCGACACCGCCGCAAGGCCCAGACCGCCCAGTGCCGCGCTCAGCGCGGGCTTGTCCTCCAGCCGCGAAAACGCGCCTTTCAGCGCTTTCCCCGAAAGGAAAAACACGTACGCGCCCGCCAGCGCGACCGCCGCGGCCGGAACCGCGAACAGGTATTCCCGCGTACCCGCGGACGCCGTGCCGAAGGACGGCATGGAAAGCCCGGAGCCGTGCACCTTCGACAGCAGAAGAAACGCGCCCAGCGCGCCGAACACCGCCAGCAGATAAACCGCCAGTCTGGCCGTCCCGGGCAGAACCGTCTTTTTCTCCCCGTCCGCCGCGCTCTCCAGCGGCAGCGCAAAACCGAACAGCGGCGCGCCGAACACCACGCCCAGAGCCGCCGACATGCCGATCTGCGCCATATCGCGCACGTTTCTGCCGAAATACCGCAGTTTCTCCCCCGCCAGGCAGCACAGTCCCGCGATCACGCCGGTCAGCCCCGCCTCCGGCCCGATGCTCGCGCCGCACACGATGGGAATCAGCGCCATCAGGGCAATCATTCCCGCGGGCACGCCCGCCGCGGGATAGCTCCCGCTCCTGCGGACGGTTCCGATAACCTGTCCGATCTCTTCGGGATACCGCCCGAATTTCTTCTGCAGCAGTCCGACGAGCACGCCGCCGCCCGCGCACACCGCGAACCGGTACCACGCCGGCATCGCCGCGCCCCAGACCGCGTCCGACGCCAGGGACGCCAGTACCAGAAATCCCCAGACCACCGCGCCCGAAACCGCGCCGACCAGCACCGCCAGCAGCACGAACAGGGCTCCGTTCCGCGCGCTCCCGCGCTTTGCCGTTCCGACCTCTTCCATCGCTTTCCCCCGCACATTTATTGTCCTGATTATACCATATCTCCCGGCGGAGCGGCAACACGCGCCTGCAGACCGCCCCGGTTATAAAACCGGGCACGCGGCAGCCCATTCCCGCGGCAGCCCGTACCTCGTTCCGCTCATGGAAACCGCCGCCGGGCACGCGGCGATTTCCGGTAGACAAACCGCGTTTTTTTTCGTACAATACAGGTACGGTCATAATGTCACAAAATTCCGTTCGGACTCTCTTTTCCCTGATAATTTCTCAAAAAGAGGTGGGATTCTATGAAAAAACGTATTCTTGCACTGCATAATTACCTCTCCTTACGCCTTATCGGTAGTAATATACCCATCAGCCAGATCAACCTTATACGCATCTTCATGTTGTTCAACGGGGGTTCCAAAATAGTTGCGCCAATCTTCTGGTAAATAGGAACCTTTTCCTTTACCGCATCCGCATGTAAACAGTTCGAAATCGGTCAACTTGAAAAGGAAGAGAACCTCACCGTCGCATACGGCGGGTTTGCCGAGCATTTTATAACGGTACTGTGGATTCCACTGCATGAGATCAAATACTTTCGCGGCAAAAAGCTTGCATAATAAATCCCGGTTTTTTAGTTCTTTCTCGCCGCCGCCATTGGCCCACCGCAGAGAATCCGGGGCATCAGGTTCGCAGGGCCGAATGATCAGGCGTTTCTGATCAGGATGAATGAGGATTTGTATGTGCGTCACTCCCGAAAACCGCCGAAGGCAAGCCATATTGAATTTCAGCCGGTTTGCCCATATTGTAACGGCGGGCTCAAGAGTGTGAGCAAAAAGCTCCGCCTTTGTCACCTGATACCCTGCAAGGTCAACTACCTCTTCTTCATCCGGGGTGTCTTCGACTGGTTTGCTGTGCTCCAGCATATATTCCACAGTGTTATTCTCCATGAGCAACCCCCGCCCTCATCCGTAAGTTTTCTATGCTTACCTGAAGTTCATCAGCGGAAAGCACAGTTACATTTGTGGAGTCCGGAAGCATCGTCGCTTTCGTTTGTGCTTTCCAGTCATAATTCCGCGATATAAAGAAGAATCCGTTTTGAATGCTGTAATCGTAGAACTCCTGCCCAAATGTATCGCTCCATTCCTCTGGGCAGAGCGGCACCCACCTGTGGCGGAAATTCGCATTTGCCCCGATTTCCCCGTTCACATAGGCGGCGGGAGCGGCGTTCGGAAGATTGAATACGATGATCTCGTCGGGACCTCTCGCAGCCCAAGTGCCTCGCACTCTGTAAAGATAATCCGGGTTCCAGTCCATGATTTGATACAAGGCGTTTCCAAAATGCTGGCAACTAATTGTTTTACCCAAAAGCGGCCTGTCCGGGTCCGTACGCCAGCGGATGCTATGCACATCCTCCGCCTTGCATGGACGAATAGCGATTTTCCTCTCGGTCGGATGAAGAAGCAGTTGGATATATGGCACATCGGCAAACTTCCTTATGCAGTTGACATTGAAGAAAATGCGCTCGTTTGTAATTGTGATGCTGGGGCATTCAAACCGAGCTGTGAGGAACTGCCCACGCACGACTTGGTATCCCTCAAAATCAAATGCGCTAAAATAGCTCCTACGGATTTTTCGTATGCTCTCTTTTGTTTCCACGCTGTTGGATGCGTCATAATAGGTGTTGGGGTCATCGTTTATCCAATGATGGTTGATAGGAACGAACCCTCTGAATATGCCGTCCTCAATGACTTGCATGACTGGGAGCCCACCACAAACATGGTGCTTTTTATTTTCCAGCAAGACCTGTGTTGCCTCGAACTTCTCCACGGATATAATGGCTTCGTGATGATTTGTATATAGATACTGATCGCGGTCTTGTCTGTTCTTTTTATGCCGATGCTCATAGAGGTCGGCGGTAAAGGTCTTCCATGTTAGGACATTTCCGCAGTAGCGTTCGTTTTTCAATATGTAGTTTATCGACCCCTCGTTCCACTCTGTCCCGCCCATTTTGGTCTGACACTCAATATCTGTGAGCAACGCGGCAATGCTGGCGGTCGAATGCCCGGCAAGGAATGCGTCAAAGATGAAGCGAACGATCTCAGCCTCCGATTCCACAATCTCCAGCGGCGCGTATTTGATATACTGTCCCGCCTCGTCCCTTGGCCGCTCATATCCAAGCAAGGCCGGGGTGAGTAGCTTACCAGATTTATTACGCTCCTTCAAAGACCATATCATACTTTCACTTTTTTTGACCGACTCTTCCTGGGCGAAAGTGGCAAGAAAGGATAGCATCAGTTCCGAGTCCTCGGAAAGCGTATTCAGATTATCTGTCTCGAAGATTACGCCTACAGGCGGGGTGAGCCGCTTCAGCTTTCGTATCAGAGAAATGCAGTCCACCAGATTCCTTGCAAAACGGGACACGCTTTTGGTGACGATGAGGTCATATTCTCCAGCCTCGCAGGCGGCTATCATGGCGTTGAACTCGTCTCTGTTTTTGAGGGAAGTGCCGGAAATCCCCTCATCAGCAAATATCCGTGTCAAGTTCCAGTTGGGATGACTTCCGGCAACTTGGGTATAATGCGCCTGCTGTAATTCGAAAGAGGACAGTTGAGCGTCATTATCCGTAGACACACGGCAGTAAGCGCAGGTACGGAATATCCGCCCGTCCTCGTAGATATCTATCTTGGGTTTTGCCGGAATGAACATCTTTTCACCGGTTTCTTCACGACGATAGATCTGGCGTTGCTGTTCTCTGTTATCATTATCTGTCATCGTCGTCACCTCTGTTCCGCTGTATCGATATTATCTTGCTTTTGGTAAACGCCGCTTCCCATGTGTGTTCCGGGCAATCGCCAATACCAGGCGTTCTCTTTTCGGTAGGCTTGCACACCGACTTCTTTTTTGACATTGAACACTGTCCGTCTAGAAACGCCAAGCTGGGCCATTTCAGCGAGGATGTCGGAGCTCAACATATCCTGATCACTCAACATTTCTATAATGCACTCCGCGACATCGGCCCTTTTCCCGTTTTTCCGTGCGCGGCATTCCTTAATGTCAGAGGCATCAATGTCGCACCGACCGATCCATTTGAAACCATCGACGCCTCCAAGCGAGAATGCGATAGCTTTACCTTCCGGGGAGAGGCTGGACTTGATCGGCGTCATATACCTTACCCGCGAATCCGTATCATCTCTTTTTATCATTAGAACGCTTCTGGCAATAGCCGCAATATCAACGCTGCCAAGGCTGCGGTAAATGCTGTTTCCGCCGTTGCCCTTGTTCATATGACCTATGAGGACAATGGCACAATTGTACTTTGCGGCAATCAATGACAGCTTTCCGAGAATACCTCGCATCCGACCGGCGCTCTGCATATCCCCATCCTGCGAGAGAAATGCCTGCAAAGGATCGAGAATAAACATTCTGGCTTCGGTACGAATGATGGCCTCTTCAATGCGGTCATCTTCCAGAGTAAGGCGGCCGGAATCGTCAACAATATATGCAACCTTCTCGCAATCGGCGTCAGCGGCGATGAGCCTCGGTTTTACAGTATCCGCAACATTGTCTTCGGCACATTGATAGATGACTGTTTGAGGTTGTGGCACTCGGAAACCGTCCGGCATTGGAGCACCTCTTGTCAGAAGCGCGGCCACATTCAGAATAAAAGTCGATTTGCCCTCTCCGGGATCGCCTTGGAGGAGCGTAAGTTTCCCATATGGTATATAGGGATACCAAAGCCACTCGACCTCTTTCTGTTTGATAGACGAAAAGTATTCAAATTTGAAGTCTACACCCATTCCGTCCGTCATTCTCCTTGCACTTTCGTGGTCAATTGATCTTCAAACAGCGACGCCCAATTCGTATTCAAGGCTTTGGAGAGCCGCTTAGCAACATCCACTGAAATCTTCCTGTCCCCAGTCTCATATCGGCTGATACTTGCGGCGGTAAGGCCCGCAGCTTCAGCGAGTTCTTTTTGCGAGAGTTTTTGCTCTTGTCTAATCGCTCGTAAACTACACATACAACGACCTCTGCATTACCGATATGGTAAAAGTATAATACCATATCGGTATCTCGTCAAGCAAAAGATACCAATAAGGTAATATCTTTGTTTCCACAATGGTAATAAAATAAAAGTGCGGGGGTGTGGCCATGAAGTTAAAAGAGATACGAGTAGCAAAAGGGCTTACACAAAAAGCCGTTGCCGACTATATTGGTTGCTCGTCCGTGGTTTATTCAAGATACGAAACCGGGGATAGAGAACCGTCGATAGATATGCTCATCAGAATCGCGGACTGTTTTGATGTCGCTCTTGACGAAATTGTCGGCAGAGCAAAGCCGGACGAATTCAAGCTGACTGCATATGAGAAAGCTCTTTTGATCGCTGCACGTAATGCGGACGAAAGGGCTCGACAGGATGCGCTGACTATGCTGACAGCGCATACCGAAGATATTAAAAAAGAAAGCCTCGCGTGAGAATAGAAGGTAACATTATCTATATCAATTTCCATCGGTGATTGTCCAAAACAAGAATGCACGATTGTCACTCCGCTTGCGCCATGTACTCTTGCACTCATAATAGCAAACAGCCCATTGCCGCGCCTTCTGACGCTTGCGATGGGCTGCTTTTTATTTCTCTATTTCAACGCCGTTCTGGAACTTGAAAACCAGAGTTCCGTTGCTTTTCACCGTCACCGTGTCAATGACCTTTTGCCAGAGAGCGTCGTCAAAACTATCGGGCGCGGTTTCGATGCTTCTTATGGCAAAAATGAAGTGGTCGAAAGCGTCTGCCCGTGCCAACCGAAGTGTCCGTTCCTGTTCAAGCGCCTCAACCTTGGACTTGGTGGCGTTATACCGCTCAACATAGCCGCTGTAACGGGCGGCGTACTCGTCCTGATTCTGGGCGCTGGCGGCGTTCTCCTCGACACATTTCCGGGTCAGTTCCGTGACCACATCGATCTCGCGGAGCAGATTTGCAAGCTCGGCATCGATGGCAGTACAATCCGTATACTTGGCCTTGACCTGTTCGCAGTTTTCCAAAAGAGCATCCTTGCCGTCAAGCAGGTTGTCAAAAGCGGCGAGGAAGCGTGTCTTGATTGTCTCCTCGTCAAGATGTGGCGTCGTGCATTTATGTCCGCCTTTGAATTTGGCATTGCATTGCCAGACCGTGCGACGGTATTTACTTGTGGAATTCCAGACCTTTGGACCATAAAACCCGCCGCAATCGCCGCAGATGATGCGCGAAGCAAATACGCTGTTTCCGCTGTAGCTGCGCCCCAGAGCCTTGCGCCGGGCGAATTCCTTCTGAACGGTATCCCATTCGTCCGGCTGAATGATCGGGTCGTGGCTGAATTCCACATAGTATTGAGGAACCTCGCCCTCGTTTACCTTCATGGTTTTTGTAAGAAAATCCACCGTGAAGCGTTTTTGAAGTTTTGCCGACCCTCTATACTTCTCGTTTGTGAGGATACTTTCAATTGTGCTGACAGACCATTTGGTCTTGCCAGCCGGAGTAGGAATACTCTCGGAGGTAAGCTGCTTCGCGATTGCGCAGGTAGTTTTGCCATCCATGAAAAGCGCGTAGATGCGTCTGACCAGCGCCGCTTCTTTCTCCACAATTTTGGGGATGCCGTCCTGTCCACGCTCATAGCCGAGGAACTGGCTGTACGGCAGGCTGACCTTGCCGTCGGAGAACCGCTTCCGTTGACCCCATGTTACGTTCTCGGAAATGGAGCGGGACTCTTCCTGCGCCAGCGAGGACATGATGGTGATAAGCAGTTCGCCCTTGCTGTCGAGGGTGAAGATATTTTCTTTCTCAAAGTACACCTCCACGCCTTTTTCCTTCAATTTGCGAACCGTAACTAAACTGTCCACGGTGTTGCGGGCAAACCGGCTGACGGATTTGGTCACGATAAGGTCTATCTTCCCCGCGAGGGCGTCAGACACCATCTGGTTGAAGCCCTCGCGCTTTTTCGCGTTCAGTCCGGACAGGCCCTCGTCCGTATATACCGTCACGAACTCCCACTCGGGGTTTCGCTTTATGTACTGCGTATAATAATCGATCTGCGCCTCGTAGCTGGTGAACTGTTCGTCCTTATCTGTGGAGACGCGAGCGTAACCGGCGACGCGGCGTTTTCTGACCGAGAGTCCCGGCAGATGGGTTATGGGATTGATCGTAGGCGGAATAACCGTGACCGCCCGCGCTGTTCTTGTCATTTGTTTGCCCTCCTTTGGCCCAAAGTCCGCTGCCGCGCCTTTTCCTTCATTTCCGGCGCCCAACTCTCCGCTCTGGAGCGATCCCGCCACACACGCTCGACCGTATGTCCATCCTTGAACATGAACAGCAAGTGGTTTGGCGCTGGGACCTCAATACGCTCTATCCGCGCTGAAAAAATGCCTTCATCGAAAGCGGGAAGTCCCAGCGCGGCGGCGGACTCGGCTATCAGCACGGGTTCTGGAATGCATTTGCCGGAGCAGGCTCGTTTGCCCTTGCTCTGGTAGGTGGAACAATTGTAGCCCCAGCGCCCGTGATTGTTAACCCGCTTATAGTTCTTGCCGCAGAGCGGGCAGCGTATCACACCCGTGAACACGTTCCGCTCGGGAGGCTTGCGGCCAGATGCTTCCGCGTCAAGGCGCTCTAAAACCTCACGCGCTTTCTGGAACATGTCGGCGTTTATGATGGCGTCATGCGTTCCTTCGGCGTAATACATGGGCAGAGCTCCCTGGTTCGGGATCTGCTTCTTCTCCAGATGGTTGTTTTTATAGGATTTCTGCAGAAGTGAATTGCCCGTGTATTTCTCGTTGGCGACCATATCGTGGATGCGTGAATAAGTCCACTCGCCGCCGAATTCCCGGTCAACGCCGCGTTCGGTCAAGTCTCTGGCAATGGAGCCGAAGGTGTCGCCGTCAATGACTCGCTGAAATACTTCGCGCACGATGGCGGCGTTGTCTGGGTCTATCTCAATTCTATCCCTTGTGATCCGGTAGCCGAACAGAAACCGAAGCTGTATCAGCTCACCCTGTTCAAAGGCTTTCCGTATACGCCACTTCTGATTCTCGCTGGCCGACAGACTTTCTTCCTGGGCGTAAGATGCCAGAATGGTCATCATTAGCTCACCCTCTGCGCTTATGGTGTGGATGTGCTGCTCTTCAAAGTAGACGTCCACGCCCAGACTTTTTAGCTCTCGTACCGTTTCCAGCAGCGTAACCGTGTTACGGGCGAAACGGGAAATGGACTTTGTAATGACCATATTCACATTCCCAGCGCGGCACTCCGTCAGTAGACGCTGGAAACCAGCGCGGTCGTCCTTCGTGCCCGTCAGTGCTTCGTCTGCGTACACACCGCAGTAGAGCCAGCCGGGATGTTGTTGGATAAGGTCGGAATAGTAGCTGACCTGCGCCGAGAGCGAATGGAGCATGGCATCCTTGCCGGAGGAAACCCGTGCGTATGCCGCCACGCGCTTCAATTTTGGCTGCGCGGGAAAACCAAACTCGACTCTTGTTACTTCTCGTTCCACTCATATCACTTCCTTGGTATGTTACATATTCGCTCTGAAATGCAGTAATAGCAAGGATTTCAGCGATATATTGTGGACGAAGATAAACCGTATTTTTCGGCGAATATTGTATCAATCTCCGCGTACTCTTTCTCCGAAATAATGCCCTTGGTGAGCATACCCCGCATGAGTGACATCGTTGCCTGATAGAGCGCCACGCGCCGGAACAGTTCATCTGTCATTCCCACGCCCCCTTGCGCCTGGCATTGGCGTAACAGGCACGAGAGCAGTAATTCCGTTTGCCACTTCCGGCGCTGTCAAAGGGTTTGCCGCACCATGCGCAGGTCAGGTGATAAACCTTCCGCTTTACTTGCTCCGGGTGTGCTTTCCACCACGCCATCCGGCAGGCATCGGAGCAGAACTTTTTCGTTCTCTTATGCGGCGTTTGCCTGATCTGCGCTCCGCACTGCAGACAGATTCCATACTTGCTGACCGGGTGCCTGCGACAGTAAGACTTGACCGCATTGACGGGAAGACCCATCAGCGAGGATATTCGTTTATAACCAATTCCTCTATTCTGAAGTTCAGTAATTTTTGCTGTGTCATCCCTTGTCATCGCTTATCCTCCAGTCTGAGGACCACCTCTGTCCTCACTACCCAATGGAGGTAAAAGTGCCGTTTGGCCGAAAAGTTAGAGAAATAATTGCTCATAACATCCGCCTCCACCCTCCACAGGACAGAAAGGCTGCGTTTGAACAAAAAAATAAGGCCCGGCAGGATTTTTTCCCGTCGAGCCTTAAAATGACGTCTTAGAGCTTTGCCGCATAGTCGAGCGAGATCCAGCCATTCCGGCCAGTCTGATAGGCTTTGAGCAGGCCCCATTTGGTTGCTCCAGTACCGCTGGCCTCCTCGACGATGGTGAATACGCCCTTTCCGGTGTATCGTCCCACAGTGCCGTAGTTGATGCCGGGACCTTTCCGGATGTTCAGGTTGGAAATGACGACTCTGACGCGATAGGGCAGCTCATCAGAAGATGTATCCGCCGCAGACTGCTGAGTACTTCCGAGCCGTGCGTTGATCTGCTCGGCGATGTATGGGAACTTGCTCTCCAGATACGGTCCCGGACAGGCTGTCGCGGCAAACCATTTATGCATGGTGAGGTTGCCGGATTTATCACCCGTGTAGTTGATGCGGGCGATGCCGTTGCGCTGACAGATGTCCACGCACAGGTCGATCAGCTTCGCAAGTGCGGTATCGCTGACGTGCCAGTTTCCGCCGACCTCGTCATTTGCGACCTCGATGGTGACGGCGCGGTTGTCGTTGGCGCTGCTGGAACTGCACCAGCTTCGGTTTGCTTCATCCACATACAGCCCGACCCGGCCGTCCGTGCCGATACCATAGTTGGCGCTGGCTTCTCGACTGGAGGGCGCGAATACGGAACCGCACTGTTCCACGGTCAGGTTGCCGGCCATGTGGTGGATGGTGAGCTTGTCGATGACATGATTTCTTGGTTTGCTGCAGTTCGGACTGAGCTGCGTGTAATTTACCAGTTTGCTGTTACTCATATTATTTATCCTCCTTTTCAGCCCGGTCATGAAGCTGTTCCAGAACGGCCTTCAGCTTTTCCGGGATGGGCAGACCCAGATGACCCGCGTTTTCAATCAGCGAGAGGCCCTCGTTCGAAATGTAGAAAAAGATCACCGCCGTCCGCAGTACCGAACCGGTACCAATGATCTGGACGTCGATGATGTTTGCCGCGCCCACCAGAATGAAAATCAGGACCTTACGGCACAGGCCCTTGAAGCCGACCTCGCTGGAGAGCTTCTTGTCGGCGATGGCGCACATAACGCCGGTGATATAGTCCATGACCACAAAACCGAGCAGCGCGTACAGCAGGCCGTCACACCCGCCCAGATACCAGCCCAGCCAGCCGCCAATGGCCATAAACACCGCCTGAATGGAATACCAGAAATCCTTCATATCCTTTGATCCTCCTTATTTTTTCGCATGAAAAAAGCAGCTACCCGAATTGGGCAGCCGCCTTCCATCTGAGATTGTTATGCTTCCTCCACAGTATAGGTGATTTTCATTGTCTTGTCCGCCGTCTTAATAACGGACGTCGACAGGTTGTTGATACTCGCAAGATACGGCGTTATAAGAAACAGTGTCTTGTAAACGGAATAATTCGAGTAATAGCTATATCTCCCAAAGCTGATCGCATAGGGTCCGTACCGAAAGAATGGTGTGCAGACATAGTTGAGACCGGTATAATTCTTCGTGCCGATGA
>JBPOHB010000088.1:0-8009 GCA_052036055.1 Bacillota bacterium
ACAGTACTTCACACATAATGGCGCAAGCGGTCAAACGGTTATGGCCGGCGACGAAGCTTGCCATCGGGCCTGCCATAGAAGATGGATTCTATTATGACTTTGATCATGAGGGAACGTTTTCGCGAGAAGATCTCGAGAAAATCGAGAATGAGATGAAGAAAATTGTTAAAGAACACTTGCCGATCGAAAGGTATGAGCTTCCCAGAGATCAGGCGCGCAAATTTATGCTCGACTCAGACGAGAAATACAAGGTAGAGCTTATTGATGATCTTCCGGAGGATTCGATTATCTCGTTCTACAGACAAGGCGAGTTTACCGACCTTTGCGCGGGTCCGCATCTTGAGAATACCAGTGAAGTTAAGGCTTTTAAGCTGACGCAGGTCGCGGGTGCCTATTGGCGTGGAAGCGAAAAGAACAAGATGCTCCAGCGAATATATGGCACAAGCTTCCCTGACAAGGAGTCGCTCAAACAATATCTGGATAAACTTGAAGAAGCTAAGAAACGAGATCACAACAAACTTGGACGTGAACTTCTGTACTTTACAACATCAGAATGCATCGGACAAGGCCTTCCCATCATGCTGCCAAAAGGCGCGAAGGTTATGCAGAATCTGATTCGTTTTGTGGAAGACGAGGAAGAAAGAAGAGGCTACCTCCTTACCAAGACTCCCTATATGGCCAAATCAGACCTATATAAGATATCGGGCCATTGGTATCATTATCGTGATGGCATGTTTCTTATGGGCGATCCTGCCGCGCTAAACAGTGGAGAAGCCGTAGATGAATCGGACATTTATGCCCTTCGTCCGATGACGTGTCCATTCCAATATCAAGCGTATTTGTCGGAAAGCAGAAGCTATCGCGATCTTCCCCTACGGTACGGAGAAACATCCACTCTTTTTCGCAATGAATCCTCAGGCGAGATGCATGGGTTGATTCGTCTTCGCCAGTTCACGATTTCCGAAGGGCATCTTATGTGCACGCCGGAACAACTAACCGAAGAGTTTACAAGGTGTCTAGATCTTGCGTCCTTCATGCTTGAGGCTTTGGGACTAGACGGAGATGTCAGCTACCGATTCTCAAAATGGGATCCGAATGACCGCGAAAAATATGTCGGCACGACAGAAGAGTGGGAAGCCGCGCAGGATGCGATGCGTAAGATTCTTGACGGCCTTGGCTTAGTGTATAAGGAAGCTGTTGGAGAGGCCGCGTTCTATGGCCCGAAGCTTGACATACAGATCAAGAATGTGTGGGGCAAAGAGGACACGCTTGTCACGATCCAGATTGATTTCCAGCAAGGAAAACAGTTCGGTATGGAATATACGGATCGAGACGGAGAGAAGAAAAACCCATATGTTATTCATCGCACATCAATTGGTTGCTATGAACGCACCCTGGCTCTTCTCATCGAAAAATATGCGGGTGTTCTGCCCCTGTGGATTGCAGCGGAGCAGGCACGTATTCTTCCGATTTCCGACAAACATGTCGAGAAGGCATATGAAATCAGAGATTACATGAGAAGTCTCGGACTTCGAGTATCCGTGGATGACCGTGATGAGAAGATCGGCAAGAAGATTCGCCAGGCACAGATGGACAAGCTAATCTATATGTTGGTTCTTGGCGACAAAGAGGTTGAAGAGAATACTCTTTCCGTGAGATCTCGTTTTGATGGCGAGCTTGGCGCGATATCCCTTTCGGCGGTTGCTGAGAAACTATCAGATGAAGTGAAGAGAAGAGTAAAACATTTTGTCTGATTATTGCATTCAGGGAACTAAATGAATCGGCAGTGACTTCGGTGGCTTTAATCCACCTCATCCCCCCAGAAAGAGCGATTGCGAAATCGGATTTATATCCGAAATGCAATGGCTCTTTTTTGCGCATGAAAAGAATAGTCTGCGATTCTCAAGTCGCGATGGATCCGCAGACAATTCTGCAAGTGTTGCATATAAAATATTCTGCATTATCTCGGAAACAATCAAGTTCACCTGACTTATTGCACAAAACGGTACCAATATTTTCTGCGAATTGCATATTGCTGTTCGTTTTTTTTTTTGTATAATCGACATTAATATCATTGACAGTATAACAATTACATAAGAAGAATGAATGTTTATGTTGCGCAACATCTGCATATAATAAATGTAAGGAGCGAAAGACGATGAAAATGATTCAAAAAGTACAAAAGGTCTTCCAAAGAATTCTGGTCGCTACACTTGTCTTCATTTTTGCCTTGAGCCAGGCCATGACGCAGGAGGTATCCGCAACCACGGCACAAAGAAATTCTGCCATATCGGCGATGACTTCTATGCGCAGCATTTCGTGGTATCCAAATGGAAGTGTGTCAATTGCGGGCACACAATATGCAATTGGAGGAGCAATCACAGGAATCCCGTATAACCAATCTGACTTAGCCAACACAACATTATCTGGCTTCCTCTCAAATCCAAACATGCAATATGTCACTTCTGGTGGTAATTTCTACTTATTCAGTCAGCCAACAAATGAAGTCGGAAATGACTGTTCCTCCGCGGTTGCGATCTCGTGGTCTGCAGGAGGCTCGTCTATTAATGTAGCCGCAATTAACACCGCACAGATGCTTTCATCCGTTAAGTCGGCGTCGTGTTGTATGGCGAAAAGAGGTACATATAGTACTTCTACTAATGTGGGCGATCCATTATATTATACGTATGCAATGGCTCATTCTGTGTCAAAAGTGACACTATATAACGCTCTTGTGCCAGGCGATGCTTGTTTTTATAAGACAAGTTCTGAAGGCCATGCTATTTTGATTACTGGAGTAAATACTGCGTCACAGACTGTTACCTATATTGAGCAGATTGGTCCAGGTTCATCGCGATTGACGTCAACACATTCTACCTGGACGAGCGGGACGATGAGCTACACTCAGCTTTATAACGCTGGCTATGTCCCTGTGCGATGTACCGACATCTAAGTGAAGACATGAGATTGTAAGTTGCGTCTCGGCTGTGTTATCTTGATATAGAAAGCACAGCCGAGACATCTTCATTATCGGAAGTATTATTTTCTTGCTAGGAGGACCCAAACGATGTATGTACCTGAGAAGAGAAGATGCCTGCCTATTCTAAGAAGAAGCCTCTGTCTTATGCTGTGCCTGTTACTCTTGCCGCTGATTGCCTGTGATACGAAGAAGTCTTCCAGCGAAGAGCAAAGCTTCTCTGATTTGGACTTTACTTCACAGACTTATCCAGAGGAGCAGGCCTACTTTGCGCCTATCGAACTTACCTATTCCTCCTTTTCCGAGGATCAGACGGTAAACGCACTTGCGATGACTACCTGTGGGGAGGAATTGGCTGTTCTGGTCAGAAGTAATTCTTCAGATTGGACTTACTCCACGACGCAGGTCTGTTTCTTTGACCAGACGGGAACGCAGACCGGAGGCTTTGGGATTGAGGCTCAACTGAAAATACAAGACGTTACTGTCACGTATATTGCCGGAACAAACGTAGGAGTCACAACGTATGTTACATATTTGGATGAAAAGTCGCTGACAATGGTTCAGGAACTCTGTTTTTTTGACAAGAACGGGAATGAGACGCGCGAGGCATTCCCTGTGTCCTTTTCTGACGAGACTTTCTCGCTGACAAGCCTGAAGGCACTTACAAGCGGAGAGACCGTTCTGGGAGGTGTCAATGGAGAAGGGAACATGTTCTATGTGTATGGCACGCACATGCAACTTCTCTATACGATTACAGGCGATCAGCTGACGGGTGAGATCATCGAATCCGGCGGAAACGTATATGTCATAGGACAAGAGACAAGTCAGGACGGACAGAAGACCCTCTTTTATCTTGTCGATCCAGAGACTGGTAAGTTATCCGAAGCCATCGATGTGAGCGAAATACTCGGAACAGGGCTTTCGTCTTGCAGTTCGGGAAACCTATATGTAGAAGATACGACAAATCTCTTTTCGATCGACCTAGATAGCAGCACGATTACGACGCTTCTTACCTGGTCAGAGCAGGACATCAACCGATCGGTATACTCTTTTACGTCGCCGATTTGTGTTCTCTCGGAAGATGTGGTCTGCATTTTGGGGACCTCTTACGGGACAAATAACGATGTAGGCTATGATCTTGGAGTTGTCGTCATGCTGATCAGGCAGGACCAAAATCCGAACAGCGGGAAAGAGACAATTATTTTGGGTGGATTTGATATTGCATTTAATGATGCTTTGCTCGAAGCAGTAGATGCATTTAACAAGACAAGTGATGCATACAGGGTTGAAATTGTTGACTATATAAAGCCGGATGAACAGGGGAACATCGATTATGAACAGTGTATGCAACAGATGTATTTGGATGTATACACGGGAGAAGGCCCTGACATCATATATTCTAAGGGGACTGGATGGTATACCACCGTATTTTCGCTTGCTGAATATGAAGCAAACGATCTGCTACTCGATCTGTACCCACTGATGGAAGCAGATCCGGATTTTGACATAGACGATTATCTCCCGAATGTGATCGAGGCATGCACCATAGGCGGAGAACTGTGCAAGATTCCCATTCATTTCTCGGTCTATGGAATTGCTGCTGAGCCTTCGGTTACAAATGGGATAACCGGTTGGACGCCCGACGAATTTGACGAGATTGCAACGACACTTCCCTCTGAGATGCAGATGATTTCGGAAATGACGCAGCTTGATTTGCTGAGCGCAATATTAGCCGGATCCATGAGCTGTTTCATTGATGAGGATACAAATGAAGTGAACTTCGAAACGGAAGAATTCTATAGCATACTGGAACTTGCGAAGGAATATGGTGAGCCTGAACCAGAAGACGGAAGTTGGCCAGCAGGAGGAGCTCAGACATGCTGTGGTCACTGTATGATATATGGTACAGTAGATTTTTCATATTGTTTCCCGATGTCTTTTAGCACAACTCCGGACATTATCGGATTCCCATCCCCAGACAAAGTGAGCTCGTATATATATCCGGAAGAAGAGGTTGCGATCTCTTCCTGGTGTGATTGCCCGGAAGGCGCATGGGCATTTGTGAAGTACCTGCTATCAGAAGAATACCAGACAGAGAATTCATTTGACTATATGCAGGCATATGGCTTGCCTGGTGGATACGGCTTCCCCATCCGCACGGATTCTTTGCAGACAATTATTGATTTGGCGATGGATCCCCCTGATATCGAATTCGATGGGAGTGACACGGAATATGTACCGATTATCCTTACCCAAGAGCAGGCGGATGCATGTCTTGCCGCCATCGAGCAGTCAGATACGCTCTATTATCTTGATCTGGAGATCTATTCGATTATTGAAGAGGAGGTACAGGCCTATTTTCAGGATCAGAAATCCGTGGAGGAGGTATGTGCGCTGATTTCTGATCGGGTACAGACACTCGTGAATGAGAGAGGATAGGAAGAGTGTTATCTCACGATTTCGGGTTCGCTTTATATAACCATACGATGCTAAATCCATGAATGTGTCAACGAGATGAAATAATCACGGATTAACAACATGTTTTTGTTTTTTCGTTGACAGTTTGTTCTTTTGCAATTAGAATTCTATTGTTCGCCTTTTGGGCGAGACAAATCGGGGTGTAGCTCAGGTGGTAGAGCGCTTGCTTCGGGAGCAAGAGGCCGGAAGTTCGAGTCTTCTCACTCCGACCATGGATTTGTGAGTCGGGCTGTTTCATGACGTATGTTTTGAGACAGCCCAATTTTTATCGGTTATACAAATGATTCTCGACTTGTGATAGTATGATTATATAGAAAACAAACACTTTTCAGGAGAAAAATAGCGGATGAGTAAAGCAGATGAGTTATTTATTTCGAATTGCAGACTGATTCTAGAGCAAGGAATTTCTACCGAGAATGAGAAAGTTCGACCCAAGTGGCCGGACGGAGAATATGCGTATACATATAAGCGTTTCTGTCTTGTGAATCGCTACGATTTGCGCGAGGAATTTCCGATGCTGACGCAACGTTTTATCAATTTCGATGCGGCGGTTGATGAACTCCTCTGGATTTGGCAGAAGAAATCGAATCAAGTTACCGAATTGAATAGCCATATCTGGGACGCGTGGGCAGATGATAGCGGATCGATTGGCAAGGCATATGGTTATCAGCTTGGAGTGAAGCATACATACAAAGAGGGCACTTTTGATCAGGTTGACAGAGTCATTTTTGATTTGAAGAATAATCCGTTTTCGAGAAGAATACTAACAAATATGTATGTTCATCAAGATTTGCATGAGATGAATTTGTACCCGTGCGCATATTCCATGACATTTAATGTAACAGGCAATGTTCTGAACGGGATACTGAATCAGCGTTCACAGGATATGCTTGTTGCAAATGGCTGGAATGTCTGCCAATATGCGGTCTTACTTCATCTCATGGCACAGGTATCTGGGCTGATAGCAGGTGAACTGGTTCATGTCATTGCGGATGCGCATATTTATGATCGACATATTCCCATTGTCAGAGAACTTATTGAACGCCCGATCTATTCGGCACCTAGACTTGTGATTGATTCAAGCATAACGGATTATTATTCGTTTTCGACAGAAAACATCCGATTGGAGGACTACAGGTGTGGCCCGAAGATTACAAAGATACCGGTTGCTGTATAATGAAGGAGCACGGATGGGTGCTGACATATACATAAGGGAGCGTGATTTCGCATGAAAGCTATTGTGGCGGTTGACAGAAATTGGGGAATCGGAAATAAGGGCGAACTACTTGTAAGTCTTCCTGAAGATCAGAAAGAGACATTTAAGCGTTTTACTTACGGGAATACGATCATCTATGGACGAAAAACGCTGATGACTTTTCCCGGGGAGAAATTGTTGCCCGGAAGAAAGAATATTATTTTGAGCCGTAACCCTTCTTTTGTGAAGAAGGGAGCACTGATTGTGCATTCGGTTGAAGAAGCTCTCGAGTATGTAAGAGAATACCCTGAGGATGAGATTTTCCTGATTGGAGGGGAAGAAGTCTATCGGACTTTTCTTCCGTTTTGTTCTGAGGTAATTGTGTCGCGCATTGATCATTCATTTGAAGCGGATGCTTTTTTCCCCAACCTTGAATCTGAGTTGTGCTGGAAGGAAGTGGGGAGGTCTGATGTGATTCACTCGGTTAAAGGCTATAATTTCGTTGTTCATCAGTATCGGAATTTGAATATTCAATATGTCTAACTTTTTATAATTTTGTTGTGCGATGTGCACAAATAGATAACGCTTTGCCTGTGTAAGATATCTAAAATTTCCGTTGCTTTCGTGGGATTTGTTTGATATACTCGAGATGACAGAAGAGTTAAAACTTCTGCAAGAACTTTTGGAAATGATTCGTTGGAAAGTCTCCTTACACAGTAGTGGGGAGTACAAAGGGAGGTATGCCTCATGAAAGCATTTAATTTGAACAATGTTGACGCACAGGCCTTTATGAAGGCTTTAGATTCTTGTACGGGTGATGTTATGCTTATTACGGAAGAGAATGATCGTTTTAATCTTAAGAGTAAGCTCAGCCAGATAGCTGGACTCGTTAATTTGATTGAAGGCGCTAAACTCGTTAACGCGAAGATCTATTGCTCGAATGCAGAAGATGAGTCTATGCTGTTTAGACTGAATCTTTTTGGAGCTCCGGTTGAATCGAAGGATTGATAAGTAATTGCCATTTTTTGCATCTGATGTAAGGTCCGCTCCGATCTGTCGGAGCGGATTTTTCTGCTTTTTTACGAGTGAGTTCAGCGTGGTTTCTCTTTTCAGGCAAACAATTATGTTATAATCAGTGGGTGTCTCAGACAAGATGAAAGGGTGGAAGATGACGTATTATCGATATAATTCCCTGGATATTGCCGCGTATATCAAGTGGACGAGTATGCCGCCTGAATCGGAACGTGTATATTTAGATCTCGTTTTTCAGATGCGCGACCTAATTCTTGCTAGACCGCTTGCGAAAGAGTTTGATTCTTTCACGAAGGATGTTTTTAGAGAGATGTATCACCTGTGGGC
>JBPOHB010000060.1:0-1767 GCA_052036055.1 Bacillota bacterium
CGCGAACAGATTTTGGATGATGCAAGAGAGAGTTACGAGCAGGTAATGGGGTCCAAAATCAAATATGGAAAGTTATCTGGCACATCAAAAGACTTTGATGCCGACATTCTGTTTTCAACGATAAACACGATGTCAAAAAAAGAGTATTTGGAAAGATTCTCTAAAGATCATTTCGACTACATAGTTTGCGATGAAGCGCACCATTCGACGGCGAGCATGTATGGCCGTATAATTGCATATTTCAAACCAAAATTTATGCTGGGTATGACCGCAACACCGGAGAGAATGGATGATGAAGATGTTTTCAGCATGTTCGATCATAATATAGCATATGAGCTGCGGCTTCAGAAGGCGATGGAGATGGATATGCTCTGTCCGTTCCATTACTACGGTATAAGTGATATAACCGTAGACGGAAAATTACTGGATGACGAAGATTCGAAAAGTAATTTCAAACTGTTGACCTCTGACGAGCGCGTCAAACACATAATCACAAACGCGGAGTATTATTCACACTCCGGAAATAGAGTGAAAGGCTTGATATTTTGCAGCAGAAGGGAAGAAGCGCAAGTGCTATCGGATAAGATCAGTACCTATCCAGGCCGCAATTATAGAGTAAAGGCATTGTTTGCAAGTAATTCTGTCGACGAGAGGGAAGAGGCATTCAAAAGACTTGAGAAGGATGATGGGCCGGATTGTCTGGATTATATTATCTCTTGTGATATCCTCAACGAAGGAATCGATATTCCGGCAGTCAACCAGGTGATAATGCTTAGACCCACACAATCATCTACAATTTTTATTCAGCAGCTCGGCCGCGGACTGCGTAAAGCTAAAAACAAAGATTATGTGGTAGTTATCGACTTTATTGGCAATTATGCCAATAATTTCATGATACCGGTCGCATTATCCGGAGACAGATCATGCAACAAGGATACTATTCGCAGGTATTTGATAAGCGGTAATGATGTTATTCCGGGGTCATCTTCGGTCAATTTTGATCCTATTTCCAAAGAACGCATATTCGAGAGTATCAACAGGTCAAAACTAACCGACCAGAGTGTTTTGAAAAATGAGTACCTGAATATGAAGGCCCGCCTGGGGAAGCCACCTACGCTAATGGATCTCTTAGTCGGAGGATCTTTAGATCCCAGAGTATTGGTAGGCAAATATGGTAACCTCAACCGTTTTAGATTGAAGATAAAAGAAGAATGTGATGAATTCAGTGAAGAAGAGGACAGAGTTTTGACATTCATTTCTGAAAATTTCATAAACGGAAAGAGGTTGGAAGAGCTTTCATTGCTTAACGAAGTAATTGAAAAGGGATCATTGTCGTTATCCAATATCAATTCCGGCGTTGCCTCTGTTAAATCGGCAATTTCAATTCTACAAGGTAAGTTCTATGCCAATGGCGAAGTTCTTATCGATATTGTAGGCGACAGAGTAGTACAGAGTCCATTGTTAAGAAAATGCGTCTCCAATGTTAAATTAAGAGAACATATGCTAGATGCTATAGGTTGCGGCATTGATATTTTCAATATTGAATACCGGAGTGCCGATGAGCTTGGCTTGGTCCCGTATAAGAAATATTCGCGTAAAGATGTATGTAGGATCCTAAATTGGGAACAGAATGAGGAAGCAACCATTTTCGGATATAGGGTAAAGAACAATATTTGTCCGATTTTTGTTACCTACAATAAGAAAGAAGATATCAGTGAAACTACGAAGTACGATGAGAGTTTTGTGGATCAAAATGTATTTAGCTGG
>JBPOHB010000123.1:0-8247 GCA_052036055.1 Bacillota bacterium
TAATAATTGCTCGTAATATCCGCAAAACACAGAGAAGTATTGTATAGAAGAGGTGATTTTATGGGCAATCGAAATATTAATAACAAAGAAGTCAAGAAGAAGAAGAAAACAGACACATCGGCTCCGACCACATCTCTCAAATCTGTTGTGCTTCCTCAGCCAGAAGTAATCAAGAAAGTTCGGAAAGACAAGGGATCTCGCGAAGAGGAATAAACGGATTCAAATCAGATAGTCAGATACAAGAAACGCTTTTTCTTATGGGAGGAGCGTTTTTTTGCGCGCAAAACATCTCAACATTTTTTGTGCAATCGCACCAAGCAAAGTTGTGCAAAATGTACAAAAAATGTCGATCTCGTATTCGATGTACTATTTACCTTGACGATTCGCGAAGAAGAGCGGTATAAATAGACTATGTTTTTCCTTCTGGATGAACAAATGCGTTGCGTAGGTTTTGCGACCTGCCAATGCGAAAACGCTATCGCAATGGGGCGAGGCGTATATTTTTTTGTAAAGGAGACACGATCATGAATCTGAGAACACCCAATTCCAATGATGCCACAAGAACAGTCAATCGATCAAAGAGCGTGGTTCCATCCAGCGGGCTTTGCACGCGCTGTGTGGACGGATGCCGAGGAAATTGCGAGGTCTTCAAGGCTTCCTTCCGAGGTAGAGAGCTCATTTATCCAGGTCCTTTTGGAGATGTGACGGCAGGTGGGGACAAAGATTACCCGATCGACTATTCGCATCTAAATATCCAGGGGTATGCCCTAGGTGGAAAGGGACTTCCTGACGGCGTGATTGCAGGCCCGGACAACGCTCTTTTCTCGAAAGTCTCCACGGAGACAGAATATGGCTGGGATAAGAAAGTGAAGATGAGTGTTCCGGTATTTACTGGCGCACTTGGGTCCACAGAAATTGCACGGAAGAATTGGGAACATTTTGCAGTAGGCGCAGCCATAACGGGCATCACAATCGTATGCGGTGAAAATGTCTGTGGGATTGACCCCGCGCTTGAACTAGACAAAAACAATAAAGTTACCAAGGCTCCTGACATGGATCGCCGCATCGCAGCCTATCGGCGTTATCACACAGGGATGGGCGAAATGCTGATTCAGATGAACGTGGAAGACACCCGTCTTGGGGTTGCCGAGTACATTATCGAGAAGCATGGCATAGACACAATTGAACTGAAGTGGGGACAAGGGGCAAAGTGCATCGGCGGTGAAATCAAGGTGAAATCGCTGGACAGAGCTCTTGAGTTACAGCGTCGAGGCTATATCGTAACGCCGGATCCGTCTGACCCGCTTAATCAAGCCGGATTTGCGAGTGGAGCAATCAAAGAGTTTGAGCGCCACAGCCGTCTCGGATTCATTAGCGAAGAGGGATTCATGGCTGAGGTCGCGCGTCTTCGCGGTCTGGGTTATAAGAGAATTACCTTGAAAACAGGTGCCTACGGACTAAAAGAACTGGCAATGGCTATTAAGTGGTCGTCGAAAGCGCATATTGACCTCCTTACGATCGACGGGGCATCTGGCGGCACAGGAATGAGTCCGTGGGGTATGATGGAGGAGTGGGGCGTCCCATCACTCTATTTACACTCGGCAGCCTACGAATTTTCGGAAATACTGCGTGCAAACGGACAGCGCGTCCCCGATCTGGCTTTTGCCGGCGGCTTTAGTACCGAGGATGGAATTTTCAAGGCATTGGCGCTTGGCGCTCCCTATGCAAAAGCCGTATGCATGGGTCGTGCACTCATGATTCCTGGCATGGTTGGAAAGAATATTGAGCACTGGCTGAAGCACAATGATCTTCCTAAGACCGTCAGTGAATTCGGATCGACCCCTGAGGAGATTTTCGCTTGTTATGAACAGGTGAAGGATATTGTCGGATCAGAGGAGATCAAGACGTTGCCTCTCGGTGCATTAGGCGTCTACTGCTATGCAGACAAGCTTCGTGTTGGCCTGCAGCAATTGATGGCGGGTGCCAGATGTTTTCAAACAAATGTCATAACGCGAGGCGAATTGATGTCTCTGACGGAGGAATGTGCCAAAGTAACCGGTATTCCTTATCTGATGGACTGCTATCGCGCGGAGGCTCTGGATATACTAAACGGCTGAGACTTTTGGAGCTCCGATACGAGATTTGATTAAGAGATCATACATATACACATGACTTGAAAAATACGCACATCAAATGACATAGGATGATCCTTTGTGTTTGGTGTGCGTATTCTTTTCGTAAAAAGCGAAATTAATTGACATGAATCTGTTTATTTTTCTTGCTGTGCTGTATAATCTATTATGTTTGTATACACATACGTCTAATCACAAGGAGGGGTTCTCGTGAAAAAGTTATTGACTTGTCTAAGTCTTGTTCTGACGTTGACGGTTCTTATGTGCTGTTTTTCTTCTTCTGTGTTAGCACGTCCTGTCAGCACAGAACGTGTCTTATTAATAAACATGGAAAATCCATGGGGTTACGCTACCAATCAGGATCAGTTGGATGCGATGGTGACTTCTGGGCGGATAGCAAGCTATGATGTCCGTACATTTGCAGATGTAATTGCTTCGGATTTTGATTTGTCCGTCTATACCATGGTTCTGGTCGCAAATCAGGTGAACGATTACAATTATAATGACTACACAGCGGTAACGAAGGCAAAGCTTGAGGCATATGCTTCTGCCGGAGGGACGCTATTCTTTGGCATCGCGTCGTATACCCATGTCGTTATTTCTGCCGGCCTACCTGGGGATGTTGTTCGTCAAGTAGACCTATCGAATACAGGAACGATTGCAAACCCAACTTCTCCAATCGTTACCAGAGAAATCAGTGGAGACGCAACGCCCCTGACAGATGCGGACCTGCTTGGCGATTATTTTTGCCATTTTTCTCTTGTTGAAAGCTCTCTGCCAGTCGGTTCGGACATTATTATGCGATCTGGATCATCGGGGGCACCAACTCTTGTCGAATTCTCGTATGGTAATGGGCATATTATTTATTCAGGCATTACGTGGGAGTATGCTTGTTATAATTGGGAGACGGGCTTCCCCTTTGGCGAATCTGCGTATGATGATCTTCTGCTTTATGGATTGAGTTTAGCGGATTGTGTGGCTCCTTCTGTCACGGGAATTTCTCCTTCGGCCTATTTAGTCACAGACGGCAAAATTACAGGAACATCTACGGATATGGAGTATAAGCTTCTAGGTGCAACAGACTACATTCCTGTAACGGGAACGGAAATTACGGGACTATCATCTGGAACCTACCTCGTGCGCAATGCTGCCAGTATTGGCTATTTGGCTTCGCCAGATGCAAGTGTTGTCATCCCTTACGGCCCTTTGTCGGATCAGACAGCGCCTGTCGTGGGCGGAATATCTTCCACGGGGGCTTTGGTTGCTGATGGTAAGATATCGGGCACAACGACGGCAATGGAATATAAACTTTCGACTGCATCCGCATATACTCCGGTAACAGGAACGGAGATTACAAGTCTTGTTGCAGGAACGTACTATGTTCGCTATGCGGCTAAGGTCGGGTATAATGCGAGTGCAGATGCGATCGTAACCATCTCGGCACTCGCCCCAACGGCGACAGCAACGCCGACAGCAGCACCGACAGCAACACCAGCAGCAACAGCCACGCCGAAGACAGATGTCCTCTCGGCGGCGATAACGAAGACGGGTGAAGGCGATACAGATTATACAGTCGCAGTTTTGCTTGCAGCAGCTGCTGTTTGCACAATCTCTTTTGTCGCGTATCGAGCGAAACGAAAAGAAGAAATGTAGTCTTTGACGATTCTCTATTGAGATTCATAAACAGGGTGCGCGATTCTTTGCAGATCGTGCACCCTGTTTTTTACGGCAGATACATGACAAGAAGGATATGGTTATTTTTCGGTGGATACTTGAAAAATATAAAATTTGAGATAATACGATTCTTGCTTGGGCCAAAGAATCGGATGGTCGGAGGATTGCGTTTTGCATTCGACCTGGCGCAGCCGCTTATGGGTATCTTTTGAGGCTAAGAGAATGGTCTGCTCAAACAACTCAGGTGTCATGAAATGCGAACAAGAACATGTGACGAGAAATCCTCCGTCTTTGATCAGCTTCATTGCCCTCATATTGATTTCTTTATAGCCTTTGCGCGCAGCCTTGACGGATTCTCTTGTTTTAGCAAAAGCAGGAGGGTCCAAAATGACGACATCATACTTCTCCCCAGCGCTTTCGAGTCGAGGGAGAAGTGAAAACACATCTTCACATGTAAACGTAACCGTGCGCGCAAGACCATTGAGTTTGGCGTTTTCCGTCGCTTGTGCAACGGCTAGCTCGGAGCTGTCAACGCCTAGCACGGATTTGGCACCGGAAATTCCTGCATTCAAGGCAAAAGAACCCGTATGAGTAAAACAATCGAGGACACTAGCGCCCTTACTTATGCGTGAAATGGCGGCTCGATTCATCTTCTGGTCAAGAAAGAATCCCGTCTTTTGACCGTCTTCAATATCAACATAGTATTTGACGCCGTTTTCCGTGATGATAATCTTGGTATCAAACGGTTCGCCAAGAAACCCTTTGAAGCGTGGCATCCCTTCATAATCTCTTACCTTAGCATCACTGCGTTCAAACACGCCTCGTATAGGCATTCCCTCATTTTTCAGAACCTCTTTGATCTCATCTATGATTAGCAATTTGAAAGAATCAATACCCAGCGCAAGAGATTGAACCACAAGGATATCTTCAAATTTATCAACAACAAGACCCGGAAGAAAATCTGCTTCGCCAAAAATCAGTCTGCAAGAAGACATATCGATGGTGCTCTTGCGATAGGCTATACAGTCGCGGACGCGAAGGCGAATGAAGTCGTCATCGACGACCTGATCTTGTGACCGCGTCATCATGCGAATACGAATTTTGGATTTGGAATTGATGAAACCTGTGCCAAGGCAAAAGTCGTTAAACGCGTGCACTTTCACAAGATCGCCATCCTTGAAGTTGCCTTCTGTTTTCTCTATCTCATTGTCATAGACCCACGACCCGCCACTCCGAAGGGTTCGGCCTTCCTCTTTTTTCAAGGTAATCTTTGCTAAATTCATGTGCAGCTCCTTTGCATACAGAAACATATTTGAGGCAAAATCAGATCGATGAATCACTCTTTGCGCGCAAAATCGGGTGAATATATCGGCCCCGTTTCTTTGTCCCTTTGCCAAATTGTATCGCGTGACTGGGACACCTGTTGATACAGGAAAGACACTGTGTACAAGCCTGACCCCAAACGGGCGTATCTGTCAGACGAATCGTTCCGACCGGACAAATTCTTACACAAAGGCCGCATTTTGTACAGGCATCCGTAGCATAGAATTTATCCGTTCTTATGGCATATCGCTGGAAAAGCGGATTGATCACAGCTGTTTTGAAGGATGGAAAGCGGCCGGGAATCAGCATGGTTACGTCTTGTTTCCGTGAAATAAGTACATCTGAAATGAAAAGGAGACGTTCCGAAGCCTTCTGCAGTTTCTGGCGCTCTATCTCTGGACTGTCAACATCAAAGCTAATTATGTAGTTGTTAGGCATCGTTAGGGTGAAAGACGAATCAAGCGTCATTTCGCGTTGCAATAAAGCTGCTCGTAGTCGAGACGTTGATGCGCCTTCTTCATCGCCGCAGGTGGAAAGAGAAAATGTGTAGCTTGCTGGACGATCGAATTTCATGCGAGCAATGAAGTCGAGGACGATTTTCGGAGGCGCCCAAGCATATATCGGGAAAACAAAGCCAATCGTCTCGTTTTCGGATAAGGAAAACGCATGTGAGGGAAGATCCGTACGCATGACATCCGGAATGGATATTGCTTTCTCCCCTAATGATTTGGCCAACTCCTGGGCGCAATATTGTGAATTTCCGGTTCCTGAAAAGTAGAAAATCATAGATGGCTCCTTCGTCTGTTATGGGTTGCGGCAAATACTTAGTACCCCGTTCATTTTGGTATAATCTTACCACAGATTCGCATTCGTAAATCTGTTCGCCTAAATCGCTGTATAATACAGTTATATGAGAAGTTGGGAGGTTCAATATGCTTCATGATATAGAGCCGAGAATGTTTGATAATCACTTCATGAATCGCACAGCACGGCCAGACGATTTGTTTCTATCATACGAGGGTGATACGGTTTTGGTTCGAGAAGATAAGGACAAACTGTGGTATCCTTCTTTTTCCGATTTCGCGGAAGAATACCCAGCGCTTATTGAAACGGCACGTTTTCTCTTCTGCATCGATCAATTGAACTATTTTCTTGTGGATGAGAAGGGTCTTGACGAAAAACCGGGCTGGAAATATGTATCAAATGCGAGGTTTCGAACGGAATCAAAATACTGGCGAAGTCTGGCCGGCGCGGTTGGCTCTCAATTGAGTCGCTGGTACGAAAGTCACAGATTCTGCAGCAAGTGTGGCAGCAACCTAGTGCGATCCGAGAAGGAGAGGATGTTAAGCTGTGAGTCTTGTGGCTTTCTGGTGTATCCGACAATCTCTCCCTGTGTGATTGTTGGGATTCATAGTGGTGATCGGTTGCTCCTAACAAAATATGCAGGGCGCGCCTACACCCGATATGCTTTGGTTGCCGGATTTGTCGAGATTGGCGAGAGCCTGGAGCAAGCGGCTTCGCGAGAAGTCATGGAAGAGGTGGGGCTAAAGATCAAGAATTTGCAGTTCTATAAGAGTCAGCCCTGGCCATTTTCGGATTCGCTTCTGTCAGGTTTTTTTGCCGAGCTGGACGGAGATGATACCATCACACTCGATCAGGAGGAATTATCTCTTGGCGTATGGATGAAGCGAGATGAGATCCCTCCAGATGAATCCAAGATCAGTCTCACGGGTGCGATGATGGAGGCTTTCCGGACGGGTGTGATTCGTTAGGCAAAGACACAAATTTCGACATGTGAAGAGGTGACCATATGAGACGCCTTCTGATGAATTCGCTTATTGCATGGAAAAAGAACAAGAAGAAATTCCCCATTCTGGTGCGCGGCGCCAAAAAGACTGGAAAGACTTGGTTGCTTAATGAGTTCGGACGCACACAATTTGCTCAAACGGCGTATATCTCTTGCGGAAGCAATGTGAATATAGAACGCCTATTTTCCGGTGATTTATCTGTGCCCCGCATCATTTCCGGGTTACAGGCAGAGTCTATGTGTACCATTACTCCGGAAAATACGCTGATTATTTTCGATGATATTTCTGAGAATCCTAAGGCAATGGAGATCCTTCATTTTTTTTGTAATAAGGCATCGGAATATTACGTCGTTGCCGCGTGTTCCATTCCCACATCCTGCGCGGAGAATCACGCTTTTCTGGAAGACGCGCGGATTCGCGTGCTAAAACTGTATCCGATGTCATTTGATGAATTTATGGAGGCAAACGGAAGCCAGACACTGTGCGCCAGTCTGAAAATGCATGATTTTGGCATGATCCGTACATTTCGTTCAAAACTCATCGATTTTCTGAGAGTTTACTTGTATGTTGGCGGGATGCCAGAGGCAGTACAGAAGTATATTGATACGAAAGATCTTCTGGCGACCCGCGCGGTTCAGAGGAATATTCTCTGTGAAATTGAGCGCGATTTTGTAGCTCTCGCGTAATGCAGGATGCGGACTGCTCGCTTTCTATATACTGACAAGCTTCTCGATATGGAATCCTGATTTCTCGGAGAAAATTATAAAGGCACTCGATGATGTAGATGTACAAGTTGTTATGATGGGTAACGGAGGAACCATGGCAAGCGTGCTACTCACGATCATACTCTTTGGACTGACTCTGGATACCCTTGTGTGTGTGGCCAGGACGATTTCAAATGAAAAGTGAAGGTGTTCTTTGTCTTTCTGGTGATATATACTGTACAAGAATCAAATCGAGGGAGGGTATATTATGTTTATTCTGTTTGGCTGGGGGAAACAAACACGCAAGGTTATCGGAGATGTGACGACTAAACTATGCGGACACTGTAATACGATGGCAATTTGGCAGCTGTGTATTGTCCGGACGTGGTTCACACTGTTTTTTATTCCTGTCATTCCATATGGAAAGAAATATCATATTTCCTGCCCGAAATGCCATAGCTATATTGAGGTGAACAAGGACGTGTTCGAGCAAATGCAAAGCGAAATTCTTTCGCAGAAGAATCCATCAAATGTGATAGATGATATGAGATTTGCAGGCAAGTCCGAGACGCAAATTAACTATCTGAAACAAATGGAAGAGAATCA
>JBPOHB010000130.1:0-4051 GCA_052036055.1 Bacillota bacterium
AGGGCGTCTTCCAAATCGACCGCTTCTTTCGCTGCCGCTTCTTTCGCCTCTGTCGCTGCCACCTCTTTCACCTCTGTCGTCGCCTTGTTTTTCCTGAGCAATCTCAACAGAGACTCTTCTTCCCAGAAACTCGGCTTTGTTCATTGAGTTGATCACCTTGTCTGCCACCGAACTTTCCACTTCAAAGAAAGAGAAGTTTTGCAACAGATCGATCTTGCCCAAACCGACACGTCCACGTACATTTTGATTGATCACTTCAATCAAAGTGTTAGGGTAGATGCCGTCTACTTTTCCGATGTTGATAAACATGCGTGTACATCCGGGGGAAGTGCGGCGCGGACCTCTGTCTCTTCCATCTCTTCCGGCTTCTCTTCTTCCTTCAGAAGAATAGGCATCCGGAGCTTTAATCTCAGGAGCATTACGGTAATACGCCATCAAACGATTGAATTCGAGTGAAACAAGACGCTTCAACAAGTCGTCCTTTTCCAGCCATTCCAGTTTGCGAAATACCGAAGGAAGGAACTCGGTGATCTGCTCTTCTTCGACCTTTACCTTTTCGAGTTTATCCACCCAGGCGATAAGCTGTTTTTCACAAATTGCGTTTCCGTTCGGAATCGTTCTCTCTTCAAACTTCTTGCTAATCCCTTTCTCGATCTGACGGATCTTGCCCTTTTCCTTGATGTGAACAATAGCAATGGAAGTTCCGGTCTTACCGGCGCGTCCTGTACGTCCGCTTCTGTGGTTGTACGATTCTGTTTCGTCGGGCAAACCGTAATGGATGACATGTGTAAGATCATCTACATCCAGTCCGCGAGCAGCCACATCGGTTGCCACGAGCAGTTGGATGTTTTTAATGCGGAACTTCTGCATCACATTATCACGTTGCGCTTGCGAAAGTTCGCCGTGCAGTGAATCAGCACTATATCCATCTTCAATCAGGTGGTCTGCAATCTCCTGCGTCTCCTTACGGGTACGGCAGAAAATGATACCATAGATAGAAGGATAGTAGTCAGCAATACGTTTCAGCGCAAGGTATTTATCCTTCGCCTGAACGGTGTAAAACTGATGTTTGACGTTTTCGTTACTTTCATTCTTGTTGCCGATTACGATTTCTCTCGGCTGTTTCATGTACTTCTTGGTGATCTTTGCAATTTCTGCAGGCATCGTCGCCGAGAAAAGTAGCATGTTTCTTGTGGATGGAACTTCAGCAAGAATCTCATCTATACTCTCTGAAAAGCCCATGTTAAGCATCTCATCTGCCTCGTCCAGAATAACATTGCCTACCTCATTCATACGCACTGTATTTCTGCCGATCAAGTCAATCAAGCGACCCGGAGTTGCCACAATAATATGCACACCTCTTTTAAGTGAATTGATCTGACTTTCAATGCTGGAACCTCCATAGACGGGGAGCACCTTTAATCCATCTACATACTTCGAATAATCCTGAAGGTCGCCTGCAATCTGCAGACAAAGTTCGCGTGTCGGACAAAGGATCAACGCTTGCGGTTGATTCTTTCTGATGTCAATGCATTGAATAACAGGGATACCATACGCAGCCGTTTTTCCTGTCCCTGTTTGTGCCAAAGCAATCACTTCGTTCATCTCTCCCAATAGAAAAGGAATCACTTCCTCTTGTACCGGCATGGGCTTCTCATATCCCATTTCTTGTATTGCCTTGAGTATCTCAGGGGCAACACCTAGTTCATCAAATGTCTTCATTATTTTTTTGTAATATCGAAGGTCGGCGGCTTATAAATTCCTTCTCGTGAGCGTCCTTTCACGCAGTAGTATGCATAATTGCGCTTCCCTGCTAACAAATTAGGGCGCAAAGGTAATGCTTTTTTTCTTAATGGAACAAAAGCTCAATCTATTTAATGTTTTTATCGATAAATGGGTAGAAACTCTTCTTTTTTTTGCAATCCTCAAAAAGAGGAAACGAAGCCTCTTTTTACATCACTTTCTCCGCAAATTCTTTTGAGATATAGTTCTCGTAATTCTGGCACACACTTGAAGAGAAATCAATGGCGTATCCAATGATTTTATCCCATGCACTTTCTGACAAACTGTCGACTTCGTTGCGGGAAATATTCAGTTTGAGCAAGCCGTAGTTGAGTCCCGCATTAAAATTATCGCCAGCTCCAATGGTGCTTACCGGTTGGATAACGGGCACTTCATAATGCTTGCGTATCGAATGCGTACGCAGCTCAACTCCCTTTGCTCCCATAGTGCAGATGAAGTTGGGGCAGTAGAATTTGATCTTCTGATCGTATATCTTGTCTACATCATCCATCTTAAAGAGGTTGTAGAAGTCTTCATCTGAGCCACGGATGATGGTTGCATATTCGAGGTTCTCCAGAATAGAAGGAGCCAAACGAATAGACTCATGTGCATGCGTGATCCGAAAATTGGGATCGTAATAGATAATGGCCCGTCGCTGCGTGGCATAGTCTAAGAGTTCGACGATCCGTTCGCGCAGCGTAGGATTAATGGCATAAAAGGAGCCAAACATGACAATGTCGCTGTCATTGATGCTTGGGAATGGCACATCGAGCCTTTGTTTGGGATAATCTTTATAGAAAAGATACTCTGCATCGTTGTTTTTGTTGAGAAAAGCGAGTGAGATAGCCGATTTGCCATCGGGAAAGACATCGATATACTTTGTGGTCAGATTATTCTCTTCCATGAAAGCCTTGATGATCGCTCCTACTTTGTCATTGCCGATTTCGCTGATAAATTCTACCGGCACTTTTAAGCGTCCTAACGATATCATGGCATTAAAGACAGATCCGCCCGGTACTGCGGCCGAAGGTTGGCTGTTTTCGAAGATGATATCCAGAATCGTTTCTCCGACCCCAATTACTTTTCTCATTGTTGTAAGGCGTTGAAT
The DNA here is from genome assembly GCA_052036055.1 of Bacillota bacterium. Lineage (GTDB taxonomy): Bacteria > Bacillota > Clostridia > Saccharofermentanales > Saccharofermentanaceae > Firm-13. The sequence continues at coordinate 2,891 of JBPOHB010000130.1, forward strand.
TATTTATCTACTGCAGATTGTTCTCTTGATTTTTCTCCCAGATAGCCACCGTGATGTCTCTTGGCGTAATCCTGGTAATTAAAACTGGTATGTTTCATTGTATTGACCACGAGGATATCGCCGATAACAGTCATGATCGTTGTGGAAGTCGTCGGGGTCAGTCCGAGGGGGCACACTTCGGCGGGTGCACCGGTAAAGAGAGAGACATCTGCTTTCTTTGCAAGTAAACTCTCGGGATTGCTCGTGATGACGATAAACTTGATCGTGGGATTGAGTCGTTTAGTAAGGTCCAATAGTTCGATAATCTCACGCGTCTTACCGGAATTGGAGATCACAAGCATCAGGTCGTTCTCCTGAATAATACCCAAATCTCCGTGTTGGGCTTCGCTGGGATGAAGAAAGACGGATGGTGTTCCACTGGAGCAGAACGTTGTTGCCATATTTGCGGCGATCTGACCGGCTTTACCCATACCACTGGTTACCAGTTTGCCGTTCTTATGATGCACTTGTTCAAGAATCAGAGAAACGGCTTTTTCGTATTCGTCTGTGATTGGAATCTGGAGTATTGCGTTGGCCTCTTTTTGGAGAAGATTCTGAATATCGGAAAGCATATTCTCTTTATTAATTGTAGATATTTCCATATGTTCTGATAAATGTGAGGACAAATATCCACAATATTTTCGTAATGAACAAAGGTTTATTTCTATTTTTGTACAATCATATACGCACCAATTATGTCATATAACGCTGCAACTCTTTCTAATGGTTTGCGAATCATTCATCTACCTTCTTTCTCTTCTGTTTCCTATTGTGGCTTCGCGGTTCATGCCGGAACGCGCGATGAAGCAAGCGACGAACAGGGAATGGCGCATTTCATCGAACACATGCTTTTCAAAGGAACCTCGAAGCGAAAAGCCTGGCATATACTGAATCGTATGGAACTTGTAGGGGGAGAATTGAATGCGTATACCACAAAGGAGGAGACTTTTGTCTATTCTGTTTTTTTAGCTCAGGATTTTCAGCGGGCCGTCGAACTGATGTCTGATCTGATCTTTCATTCGATCTTTCCGGAGAAGGCGATTGAACGGGAGAGAGATGTCATTCTGGATGAGATTAATTCTTACAAAGACTCTCCCTCCGAACTCATTTATGACGAGTTTG
>JBPOHB010000180.1:0-2746 GCA_052036055.1 Bacillota bacterium
TGACTGCAATGTTAAATGTTTTCATACTCGATACCTCTTTTCTGTCATTTGTTTTATTTTTGTTCTCAAGAAACAATTGCATCTATTTTGCGACGATATTGGCGAGTCTTCCCTTGACATAGATGAATTTGACAATGGATTTGCCGGCAAGGGCTGTTGGCAGGGAAGGGTCAGCACGAACAAGGGTTTCAACGGAATCTGCATCGAGATCGGTAGCAATCGTGAGTTTGAACTTGATTTGACCGTTGATCTGAACGGCGATCTCGACTGTATCCTGGATCAGTGCCGAAGGGTCAAATGTCGGCCAAGGCTGATTGAATATTGAATAGGTATTGCCGAGCGTCTCCCACATCTCTTCACAGAAGTGTGGTGCGTAGGGTGCATAGAGAAGAAGGAGAGTGTTTGCGGATTCGGAAAGCAAGTCCATATGACTATCGCTTGTACTCTGGTATTTTCCGATTGCCGTTAGCAATTCCATAAGTCTTGCAATAGACGTATTGAACTGAAATCGATCCGTGTCTTGCGTTACGGCGCGAATGGTATTATGCATAACGTAAAGAAGATCTTTATCGGCTTGGCTTCTCTCGTGGGAGCATGATTTTGCATTCATTTTGATCGATGTAATGTCTTCGATCAGTCGTTCCACGCGCCCGGTAAATTTGGCTATGGCCTGCAGACCGCTGTCATTCCATGGACCTCCATCGGTGTAAGCAAACCCGAATGCTAAATATGTGCGAAAGACATCGGAGCCGTATTTCGCGATATATGCATCTGGGGCAACGGTGTTGCCTTTTGACTTAGACATGCGATTTCCATCGGGCCCTAAAATGATTCCCTGATGGACAAGCGATTTGAAGGGTTCATCAAAATCGAGCATACCCAAATCGCGAAGGGCTTTGCATATGAAGCGCGCATACAGAAGGTGCATGGCAGCATGCTCAGGGCCGCCGACGTATTTATCGACGGGACACATATGATTCACGATTTCCTTTGAAAATGGCTCTGCAGTATTCGTAACATCTGGATAGCGAAGTTCATACCAGGATGAATCGACAAATGTGTCCATCGTATCCGCTTCACGTTTGGCAGGCGCGCCACAATGTGGGCATGTTGTATTGATAAAAGATTCACATTTGGCAAGAGGGGATTCGCCGTCCGGGCGAAATTCTACATCGTAGGGAAGGAGAACGGGAAGCTGATCTTCCGGGACAGGAACGATGCCGCAGTTCGGGCAATGAACGACGGGAATCGGGGTGCCCCAATACCGCTGGCGAGAAATCAGCCAGTCACGTAGGCGGTAATTGATTTTCGTCTCGCCCATGTTCATGGAAGAGAGCGTATCGATCAGTGCTTTGCATGCATGGGAGAAATCAAGGCCCGTAAATTCACCTGAATTTACAAGGATTCCCTTTGCGCAGAAGGGAAGTTCGTCCGTTTTGTCTAAAGCGGACGCGATGACGCGGACAATCGGAAGCCCGAATTTCTTAGCAAACTCGAAATCACGTTCATCATGAGCCGGAACAGCCATAACGATGCCTGTTCCGTATCCAGCAATGACATAATCAGACGCCCAGATGGGCACCTTCTCTCTGGTTATCGGATGAATGGCATAGGAACCGGTAAAGACGCCCGTCTTCTCACGGGTGGTAGACATACGATCAATGTCTGTCGCTTTCTTTGTCAAATCCTGATATGCCAGAACCGCTTGCTTCTGCTCGTCTGTCGTGAGGATATCGCATATTTCGGATTCGGGAGCAACCACTACATATGTGACACCCATAAGCGTATCGACTCTTGTTGTGAAGACATCAAGCTTGCGGAGGGAGCCATCTTCAGCAAGAAGATTCTGCCCGTTTTTCTCGCAATGAAAGGAGACCAGAGAACCCTCAGAGCGCCCGATCCAGTGTGTCTGGATTTTTTTCGTTTTCTCCGGCCAATCAAGCGCTGGCAGACAGTCGAGAAGTTCCTGCGCATACTTGGTTATTGCGAAGAACCACTGTGTCATATTCTTCTTTGATACTTCGGTTCCGCAGCGCTCACATGCACCGTCCACGACTTGCTCATTGGCAAGGACCGTGCTGCATTTCGGGCACCAATTTACCGGTGCATTCTTGCGATAGGCAAGCCCCTTCTCTAGAAGGCGAAGAAAGATCAATTGATTCCATCTGTAATAGTCGGGCATACAGGTTGCAAGCTCGTAATCCCAATCATAGGTGGCACCCATCTCACGAAGCTGTTTCTCCATGGTCTTGATATTGGCAAGCGTTGAATCCTGTGGGTGAATGCCAGTCTTAATTGCGTAGTTTTCGGCAGGAAGTCCGAATGCGTCGAACCCCATTGGATGAAAGACGTTATAACCCTGCATCCTCTTCATACGTGACCACGAGTCTGTCAGCGAATAATTATACCAATGACCTAGATGAAGATTGGCGCCGGATGGATAGGAGAACATTTCTAGACAATACAATTTCTCTTTATCACTGGAAGGATCAAACTTATAGAGTTCGGATTCTTCCCATTTCTTTTGCCATTTTCTGTCAATTTCTACCGAATAAGTCATGGTTCTCTCGCCTCGCTTCATCTGATAATTATAAAGTCACAACAAAAGATTATAGCAGAACCGACCTGCAAAGCATAGTAAATGCTTAGGATGAATCAGCAATTCATCGGTTATTCATAGTAGTCTGAGTAGGAGAAGAAGCAGAATATGCAAGGGGTAAAAGACATAAAACGCATATTTCCCAAT
>JBPOHB010000156.1:0-2393 GCA_052036055.1 Bacillota bacterium
CCTCGAGATTATTGGTCCGAATCATGCAAAATATCTTAGCAGAACAGCCATCCAGAATATTCAAGGAGTTCGAAGATATTTTGATACAGATACGTAAGCAAATGATCATCCAAATTACCCGATTTTGTGACTCTGACTTATGTAATCAGCCACAAAAAGAACTACTGGATCATTATCATGGAGGTATAAGATGACACATTCATATGCGAAGAAAGCTATATTGTCTCGATTACTCATTTTTCTTATACTTTTTCTTGCTGTATGGTCTGTGAGCTGCTATCAAGACAGGGACAGCGTAAAGGAATCTACCGAGGCAACCTCGCAAATAACTGAGGGGACGCAAAACACAGCGATTTCAGAACCGACTACTGAGGAAAGAGTATTTGAACAGATTGAGACATACAAGTTCCTTGAAATTGAAGCGGGAGAAGAATACTTAGGGCTGTCAAGCGGTCGGACGAATGCTGCTGTGATGGGGAATGGACAGGCATATGAAATACCAGGCATCCTTGATACTTATGAGTACGCAGCAAATGGGGTATCCGTTGCAATTCTTCTGGATAAAAGCGAGAGTGGAACGGGACGACTGATTGTATATGATGGGGTTATGGAGACAGCAGTAGCCGATGACGTGAGTTGCTTTCACATCTCGAACGATGGAGGCGTTGTGGCTTACTTGACGGGAGAATACAAAGAGGGAGAAGGATGTGCTCTGAACCTATTTGATTGTGATTCGGGGAGCACGAGCGTTATTGCAGAGAATGCGGGAAACTCCTTTTGTCTCTCGCCAAATGGAACAGCAATTGCTTATATCAGATTCAATGAGCCGGGGAATGCGGATTCTTGGCGCTGCCTTGTTGCGGCTTGTGATGATGGGTCTCCTGAAGAAATTGCACAGGACATGTATCCGGCTGCACTTTCGGATGACGGATCTCTGGTTTATGCGATAAAAATAACAAACAAAGCTGAAGATAGTGTTTGCGGAGAGCTTTGGGCATTGTGTGAATCTTCAAATATGAGACTTTGCAAACAATTGCAGAACGATTCACAAAATATGTATCTTTCCATTGATTGCAGCCAAATCCTTTTTGTCAGCGATGAAGGAATTTGTTTTTCGCAGAACGGAAGTGAAGCGATTCTTCTTGTACCATCAGAAGAATTGGTGGTTACAAGCGAGACCAGCAAAGCGCAGGAAATCTATTCAACGGATGCAGTTTCCTTCAATTCTCAGTATGCGGGCACGCGAAACTTGTATGATGTTTTGCTGAATGTTCATAACGAGAATTCCGGGAGTAATAATGTATGGTATTTTACGGATGGGATGAAATCTGTGTTTCTATTTGAAGATAACCAATATTTGGATTACGAATTGATTGATAATTCGCTATTTATTTATGATCCGTTAAGTTTTGAAGTCGCATTTTTTGAAGATATTTACTCGGATATTGATACAGAGGAGTCAGTGAACGAAGCTGATGCAACCAAAGTTGATTCTGGAATTTCGTCCTATATTTGCACGAAAGACAAAACCATATACTATGATAAATTCGGAGAGGGGCTGATACGCTGTGGAACTGATGGAGAAAAGGAATCCATCTGCGAAGACGGTGTCTTGATCGGGTATTTCCCCAGAGAAGATGAGCCGGATATCATATACTACCGCGTTTATGATGATCCAGAGAATGCAGATGGGATTTCCACATATATTTCTAGTTACTATTATCATCTGTATATGGTTGAGGATGTTCCCAATTCAGTTCCAATAGAAATATCAGACAATGTCGGCGCTGTATATATGGGTGCTTTTGGCGTATATTATCTCAAATTGGATAGTGTTTCGCCGAATATTGCTTTGCTCTATTCTGATGAAGACAATGATAGTGATGAGACAGATGCGACTTACAGCGATCTATACGATCAAAACCAACTATTTTACAGTTGTGACGGAAAGACATTTTCATATGAATTTGACCTGTTGGAATGGTATTTATACGGGGGGTAAATACAAAGGAGAGAAAACATGAAGCAGTTATCGGACATTACCTCATATATCAGGGCAACGGGCGCAGTCAGTCAGATTCGGTTTGACAATATAAAAGATCGAAAGGATAGACAAAAACGTTGACATCTCAAAAATGCGATGCTATCCTACAATATATAAAAAGAAATATATGCAGGGGGTAATATTATATGGCACTACGAGTAACACCAGATTTACTAAAGGGAAGAGCAGCAGAATATGCGAATCATCGCGATTCTTTGGGGTAGACAATCAGCCAGTTAGATACGCTTATGTCAAACCTTGAGAGTGAGTGGGATGGCGAGGCAATGACAGAATATAGAGAGACATACAGGATCTTGAAGGATCAGCTACAGAAGGGACAGTCTTTCTT
>JBPOHB010000142.1:0-4793 GCA_052036055.1 Bacillota bacterium
GTAAACACGTTGCTTTTCGATGATGCTCCGGACGTCATCTTCCGATTCTGTGGATGCATCAAGCACATTGTCGGGAATTTGTGACAAGGCGCTATACGATTTCATAGAAGCCGATACGATGAGAAAAATGGCACGCGCATCCGATTCTTTGGCATATCGGACGGAGAAGCACTGCTTAGCAGCAGATGATATCATATTTTCGTTTTCCATATGTTACCGTCAACCCATGCAGTGAACGAGAATTGCTTTGTGGGCATGAAGTCGATTCTCGGCCTCGTCAAACACAACGGATGCCGGACCGTCAATTACATCGGCCGTCACTTCGTATCCGCGATATGCAGGCAGACAATGCAAGAAAATTGCATCTTTTGCCGCTGTATTCATCAACTCGGCATTTACCTGATAATCTTTAAAGACAGCGACGCGCTCTGCTTTTTCGGATTCTTGACCCATGCTTGTCCATGTGTCCGTATAGATTACATCAGCGTCTTTTGCCGCGGCATAGGGATCTGTAGTCAGTTCAATATGAGATCCCGTAATGGCCGCATCCTGTAAAGCCTGATCAACGTAAAATTGCGGACAGGTATGAGAGGCAGGCGATGCGACAGAAATGTGCATGCCGGATTTTGCGCACGCCTGAAGAAGAGAGTTGGCTACATTATTTCCGTCGCCAACGTAGCAGAGCTTGCGCCCTTTGAGCTCGCCTTTGTGTTCAAGAATTGTGAGCAGATCCGCAAGTGCCTGTGTCGGATGCTGATCATCCGTTAATCCATTAATTACGGGAATTGACCCATACTTCGCAAGGTCAACAACATCGCTGTGAGCAAATGTACGAATCATGATGCCGTCAAGCATCCGAGAGAGAACCTCAGCCGTGTCATGAATGGTCTCGCCGCGCCCGATTTGAATGTCATTTGAATTGAGAAAAAGAGACTGACCGCCGAGCTGATACATGCCAACTTCAAAAGAGACACGTGTCCGTGTTGAGGACTTCGTAAAAATCATCCCGAGGGATTTCCCTGACAAAATCGGTGTAGGGATATTCTTTTTTGTCTTGCTCTTTAAATCCTGCGCGAGTGCCAGAATATCGGCTAACTCAGCGATTGATAAATCTTCATGGAAATCGATATAGTGCTTCATGTGTGATTCCTTTCTTCCGATAAACGGTTTGACGAATGCATATTTCTGCTACATATTCCTGCTCATTTTTCTTCTGAGAGAACACAGGACAGGGCCGAAATGAATGCTGCAGCCTGTCGCTTCGTAATAATGAGAGGAGGAGCAAGACGCAGGGTATTTTGCCCAATAGCCCCAACGAGAAATCCGAGCTCAAAAAGCTTGTGCTTTACCGATAGGGCGATCGGCGCAGAAAACTCAATGCCAATAAGGAGTCCCATCCCTCGAACGTCAGCAATTTTGTCGGAATTGCCTTGCAAAAGTTTCAGTTTCTTCATAAGAAAAGTACCGACAGACGCCGCATTTTTCAGAAGGGCCCGATTATCTATTTCTTCCAAAACAGAAATCGCCGCGGCACACGCAAGTGGGTTGCCGCCGAATGTCGTTCCATGATCTCCTGGCTCGAAAGCTGAGGCAACTTCTTTGCTGGCTGAAAATGCTCCAATCGGAACGCCGCCGGCAAGTCCTTTCGCCATTGTCAGAATGTCCGGGATAATGCCATACTGTTCGTAAGCAAAAAGTGTGCCGGAACGCCCGACGCCCGTTTGAACTTCATCAAGGATCAAGAGTGCCCCCGTTTTCTTGCAGATATCGCGCACCTCTTGTATATATTCTTTGGAGGCAGGGATTACGCCGCTTTCTCCTTGGACGAGCTCAAGCATCACGGCACACGTATCTTGATCAACGGCTGCCCGCATGGCGGCGGCGTCGTTATAGGGAACGTGAAGAAAACCTTCCGGAAGTGGGGCATAGGGCTTGCTGAATTTTTCTTGTCCGGTTGCCGTGACCATAGCCAGCGTTCTACCATGAAAAGATTGGGTCGCAGTGATTATCTTGGCGCGCGGCGCACCCTTCTTATAGAAATAGGCACGTGCAAGCTTGACGGCCCCCTCGTTAGCCTCTGCTCCCGAATTGCAGAAGAAAGTCTTGTCGGCAAACGTTTTTTCGGATATCAGACGGGCAAGCTCACTTTGCAGGGGAATATAGTAATAATTGGAACAGTGAATCAGTTTTTTTGCCTGGGAGGAGATTGCTTTGACGAGCCGTGGATTTGCGTGCCCGACTGAATTCACGGCAATACCACCAATCATGTCCATATATTTCTCTTCCGTTGTTGCGTAGAGATACATGCCCTTACCATGTGTAAATGCGACGGGGATTCGCTTGCCAAAAGTGTTCATGAAGTATGTATCATCTAAATGCATGGTCCATTCTAATGTCTTTTCCATTTCCATTCACCTCGCAATTCATTATCTCAGATCTTTTCGCCTTCAAAGTAGGGTCGTCGGTCTTTCGTTATCATAGTGCCAATACCTTTTCCGGTAAATATTTCGAGAAGCAGACAATGAGGAATACGTCCGTCGATGATATGCGCGCGGCCGACGCCGCGATGAATTGTATCCAGACATCCCATTACTTTGGGAATCATTCCGCCGGAGATAACGCCTGTATCAATCAGATCAGTGATTTCAGCTTCCGTTAATACGGGAAAAACTTTCTCGGTGCCGTCAGGGAGTATCCCCTTAACGCCCGGAACATCCGTTAGTGTGATAAGCTTTTCCGCTTTAAGCGCCGCTGCAATCTCGGAAGCGACCGTATCCGCGTTTATGTTATAGCTCTCGCCAGAAGCGCCGACACCGATAGGTGCTACGACGGGAATATATTCGTCACTTGCCAGCATGGACAGAACTTTTGTGTTGATTTTCGTAATCTTTCCAACAAAGCCGACGTCAAGCGCCTCCCCGGATGCATCGGCAGTTAGCTTTTCGCATTCGATCAAGTGTCCGTCAATACCGCAGATGCCAATGGCTTTGGCGCCCTTTCGGCCAAGTGCCGCAACGATATCCTTATTTGTTTTGCCGACAAGAACCATCTGGGCAACGCTCATGGTTTGTGCATCCGTGACGCGAAGACCATTCACGAAGCTTGACGGGATACGAAGTGTCTGTAGCATATCACTGATTTCCGGACCGCCACCATGGACGATGACGGGATTGATTCCAATAAACTTGAGAAGCGTAATATCGTCCATGACGGAGGATTTGAGATCCTCGTTAATCATTGCATTCCCACCGTACTTGATAACGACGGTTTTCCCTGCAAGGCTCTGAATATAGGGAAGCGCCTCGATGAGAATCTCCGCTTTGTTGATAAGCTCTTTTGTATCCTTTCCTAATTCCGGAACAGGTGATTTCTTTGACATATTATCCTCCGATTATTCTGCTTACTCGCACAATATACCTATAATGGGTGTATTTATAGTTGGGAACAAAGACCAGCGAGTCCTGTCCCCTCGGGGTAACCTTGCATAACGTTTAGTGTCTGGACGGCTTGTGAAGCCGATCCTTTGCCCATATTATCGAGGGCACTTGTTATTTTCACTTTGTTTGTTCGTCGGTCAAGGAAAACGGAAACATCAATAAAATTCGATCCACTGACATTTTTCGTCTCCGGCACTGCTTTTCGCGGCAGAACACGTACAAAATATTCATCTCTATAATATTCCTCATATACACGATGAAGGTCATCCTCACTCATATCGGCATGTTCGGGAGATAAATCGGCATATATTGTTGCATACATGCCACGTTTCATCGGCGCGAGATGCGGAGTGAAGGTAACAACCACGGGCGCGTCTGCCAAAAAGGAGCACTCCTGCTCAATTTCCGTCGTATGCCGATGCCCCAGAAGACTGTAAGCTTTGAAACTTTCTGTTGCTTCACAAAAGGAATACGGAAGATCTGCTTTTCTTCCGGCCCCTGTATATCCGGAAACAGCGTCAATAATCAGACCCTGTGTCGAAATATGCTTCTTTTTCAGAAGAGGGGCAAGTGCGAGAATCGAACAGGTCGGGTAGCAGCCCGGATCCGCGGCGAGAACAGCGGACGCGAGACGATCTCGGTATAATTCGGGAAGCCCATAGACGGCGGTGGTAAGCAGCTCGGGACAAGGATGTGTAAGCCCATAGGATTCGGTATAGGGCGCAAGTGTCCGATACCGAAAATCTCCGCTGTGGTCAATAACCTTCACACCGTTTTGTAGAAGCACAGGAACAACAACAGAAGAGACCCCGTGCGGAAGCGCGGTGATGACGAAATCGCAGGATTTTGCAACTTGTTCAGGCGTCGAATCGGAAAGCTCCAGATCGCATACTCCGCGAAAAGCGGGATAAATATCGGAGAACTTCTTGCCAGCATAGCTCTTTGAAACCAGATGAGTCAGGCGGACATATGGATGGAGGGAAAATAGACGGACAAGCTCAACGCCAACGTAACCCGTTGCTCCGATAATGCCTACTTTTGTTTCATTCATAGTATCTACCTCTTTTCTATCTCACATTAGCTTATCATATTGGGAAAATCTGATCCAACACGTGAAACGTTTTACGCAAGTAATATTTATACAGAATACTGCATAAAACTTCAAAGCGCAATAAAACTTTTCTGTTTTCGGAGACTTTTATACAAATTATACAAGAAGTCGCGTTAATTTATAGACTTTTTGCAACACGTGGGTCATCATATGTCCAAAAGAAGCGAAAAAGTTTTGTCTAATTTTGCATATGGTCGATTTGCCTGTCAAATGCTATAGTTAGCGTGTGCTGAAAATAACAGCAC
>JBPOHB010000135.1:0-6473 GCA_052036055.1 Bacillota bacterium
TCATTACGAGTGAATTGCTCTACCCCTGAGCCACATCGGCAAATCAATGCAAAAAGGTCGACAAATCAGGCACGAATAAAACTATACAAATAAGTGACTGTTATGTCAAGCAAATTGTGTTATGAACTTTGCACTTTTTATTGTTTCAGCTTTCACTTTTTCCATATCAATTGTCGTAAGCTCTCCTTTGTATTTAACAAATCGACCAGCAATCATCACGGATTCAACAGCCTGCGAACCGGCACTATAGACAAGTGCAGATATTGGATTGCCGAGCGGCCACATCGATGGCCTATCATAGTCCACTATCTGCAAATCAGCATTGTATCCTTCTGAAATCATTCCGCAATCGGGGAACCCAAGTCCGTTATATCCATTTGTCGTCGCCATAACAAGTACATCCTCTGCCGAGATGATTGCCGGATTCATATATTTTCCCTTTGCCATAAAGGATGCGAGGCGCATTTCCATATACATATCGGCGTTATTATTGCTTGCGCAACCATCTGTTCCTAGTGCGACACGAATTCCAGAACGAATCATCTTGTCGACATCTGCAAATCCAGAGGCAAGTTTCATGTTGCTTGACGGATTATGTGCAACGGTCACTTTTGCAGCAGCAAGAATATCCATATCGGATTCGGTTAGGTGAACGCCATGTGCTGCAATACAAGGCAGATCAAATACACCCCAGTTTGCAAGTGCTTCTGTTGGCGTGGCATGATACTTCTCGATGCAATTCTTAACTTCTGTCTCTGTTTCAGATACGTGCACCTGAATAGGCACACCAACATCTCTCGCTTCCGCAACAAGTTCTCCATACAAACTTTGCGGATACAAATAAACGGAGTGAATCATAAGTGATGTGCGAAGGAGTCCCCCACCACTACCATTAAATGTATTTTTGAAAGCCAGCAAAGAAGCTGGATCGACTCGCCAACCAGAATCGTCAAAGATTTTTCCGTCTTGACACAAATTCAATCGGAACCCTGATTGCAGAGCCGCGCAAGCGGTCTCGTCAGACATGAAGTACATATCAGCGGCGGCACCCGTTCCACCACTAATCATTTCTGCTATTCCAAGTAGGCTAGCAAAATAGACGTCTTCTTTTCTCAGGTGCTCTTCTCTTGGAATAATCCGCTTAAAAAGCCAATCCTCAAGAGCCATGTCATCAGCAGAATTTCGCATAAGTGTCATTGGAATATGCGTATGGGCATTTGCAAAGGTTGGCAATAATATCTTATTCTTCCCATCATACTCGTCAAAACCAATTTGCGTTCCGCCGGCTTCTCTTTGCGCCTCCATGAGTGCACGAACAGCAAGGCTACGTTCTTCACCAACGTATATAATCTTCTCGCCCTTAACGGCAACAAAAGCATTTGTCAGAACATCTATTCTCTGATTTTTGTTGGGGGTAACAACTGTGAAATTCTTGAATAATACAGTTCTTGACATATGCGCCTCCTCATATATCCCATTCGTTTATGTACTTTTCTTGTTCTGGTGTCAGTTTATCTATGTCGATTGATTTTGCGTGAAGAAGCAGCTGAGCAACTTTATCGTCAATTTCTTTGGGCGTAATATAGACTTTCGTATCTAGATTTGCGCCATATTTTGCCAGGTATCTAGCACTTTGTGCTTGTAGCGCAAAACTCATATCCATAATTTCGACGGGATGACCATCACCAGAAGCCAAATTTACCAGTCTGCCTTCAGCAATTATGCAGATCGTCTTCCCATTGGCAAGCGTATATCCGACAATATTGTCGCGAAGAACATCAGATGCTTCGGCAAAAGATGCAAGATCAGCTACATCAATTTCAAGATCGAAGTGACCAGCGTTGCAGCAAATTGCCCCATCCTTCATTTTCAAAAAGTGCTTTCTTGTGATGATATCCTTACATCCGGTAACGGTAACAAACACATCTCCACATGCTGCAGCCTGATCCATAGTCATGACTTCATAACCTTCCATCAAAGCTTCACAAGCTTTGACAGGATCAATCTCGGTAACGATTACGCGAGCACCTAGACCCTTCGCGCGTAAGGCAACCCCTTTCCCACACATACCAAAACCAGCGACGACAACGCTCTTTCCAGAAACGAGAAGATTAGTCGTTGCCATAATGGCCGTCCAGACTGATTGACCTGTTCCGAAACGATTGTCAAAAAGATGCTTACATCTTGCATCATTTACAGCCACAACGGGATAGGCCAATCTCCCTTCCTTTTCGAGTATTTCGAGTCGATGGACACCCGTGGTTGTTTCTTCACATCCACCAATCAACTTGTGGAGCAAGTGTTTGTGAGTCGTATGAAGAAGAAGTGCGAAATCACCACCATCATCAATAACAATATCCGGTTCAATAGCCAGCGCTAGGGAAAGATGCTTGGTATATTCATCGCTATTTACACCATGTATGCAGTAAACATGCATGCCCTCGCTTGCAAGTGCCGCCGCTACATCATCTTGCGTAGACAACGGATTGCATCCCGTAAGTGCTACCTCAGCACCGCCAGCCCGAAGAACTTTAGCCAGGCATGCCGTCTTCGCTTCAACATGAACACTGACTGCAATTCGAAGTCCATCAAATGGTCTTTCAGCAATCAATTCTTTCTCGATCGCCCGAAGAACAGGCATATTCTTGTATGCCCATGCAATCTTCTTGTTGCCAGCCTCAGCCAAACGAATGTCTTTAACTACATAATCAGGAATGTCAGTCATATGAATACCTCGATACTTTTTTAGCGTCACTTATAGCGATGCTTCATGGATAAATGATTCAATTAATGCGATGCTTCGTTCTGATGCCTGAGAACCAACAAGGATAACTTCAGAATGCGACAAAGGCGAATCGGAAATCCCAGCAGCAAGATTTGTAATACACGAAATAGCAAGTATTCTCATGCCACAATGTGAAGCAACTATTGCGTCAGGAACCGTTGACATGCCAACTGCATCTGCTCCCATACTCTGCAATGCACGTATTTCAGCGGGTGTCTCATATTGAGGGCCCTTCATATAGGCATACACGCCTGTATGAATCGGGAAATCGCTATCCTGTGCAAGTTTTACAATCAGATCGACAAAATCCGGATTGTATACATGAGACTGATCGGGAAACCTTGGCCCAAAACGATCCAGATTTGTGCCTCGCAATGGCGATTGGCAAAACATGGATAAGTGATCCGTTATAACCATGAGTTCCCCAGGCTTCATCTGTTTATTAATTCCACCGGCAGCATTTGTCAAGATTACATTGCGAACACCCAATGATGCTAATACACGATATGGGAAGGTAACTTCGTCTATTTCATATCCTTCGTAATAATGAAATCTACCTTTCATCAGATAAACAGGAGTACCCGCAATCTCGGCAAGAACGAGCATACCTGAATGTCCAGGTGCAGTAGTCTTGGAGAAATGAGGTATATCCTCGTATCTTATCTCAGTGAAAACTTTGCAGTGTTCTGCCATTCCAGATAGACCAGAGCCTAATACGATACACGTTGCAGGTTTCTTATCGGATACCGAAGAGATCACTTTTGCAGATTCTTCAATTATCAGATATATGTCTTCTTCACTACGCATTAAGGATTACTCCTTCCCACAGCAGTTCTTGTACTTCTTCCCACTTCCACATGGGCAGTTATCATTTCGACCAACCTTATTAGTCTCGCGCTTTACGGGTTCTCTTGAAGACGTGTCTGTTGCACCTTGTGCCGTCTGGGAGGTTGTCTGCGTTGCCGTAGGCGCTTGTGCAACTTGTTGACCATGACCTTCTTGCAAATTCCTTACGTTACTCTTCCGCTCAATTCTTTGTGACGGTGAAATATTCGCCTTAATAATCAGTCGTACAGCATCGTCTTGAATAGCGATGTTCATATCTTCGAACATCTCTGAGCCTTCCATTCTATACTCTACCACAGGGTCCTTCTGGCCTACGCTACGCATGCCAATCGAGTATCTAAGTTGATCCATCTGGTCGATATGATCCATCCACTTCTGATCAACTGCCCAAAGAAGAATTTGGCGCTCCGCCTCACGGAAAATCTCAGGAGTAATCTCTATGTCTCTTCGCTCAAACAGAGCAACGGCTTGTTCTGAAACGATCTCAGTAAGATCCGACGCGGAACTAACGGAGTCAGCATTTCCTTTGATCTCATCTATTATCGGCAAATATCCGAATTCATCTTGAATTTTTGCAGATAGACCAATCTTCTCAGCTGGCAGAATTTCGTCCTCTGCGGCAAATCCAGAAACCAGCCTCTCTGCCACAGTGCGGATCATCTTAATGAAGGACTCGTGAAGATCTTCTCCTTCAAGAACTCGTCTACGCTGCTCGTAGGTCATATTTCTCTGAACATTCATAACATCATCATATTCCAGAACATGCTTTCTTGAGCCAAAGTTCATGCCTTCAATCTTCTTTTGTGCATTCTCAATCGCACGACTCAGGCTACCAGCTTGGATTTCAACGTTCTCATCTACTTTGAATGCACTGAAAATAGCATTCGCGCGGTCACCGCCAAATAAGCGCATGAGATCATCATCAAGTGCCAAGAAGAACTTCGTCTTTCCTGGATCGCCTTGTCGTCCAGCACGGCCTCTGAGCTGATTATCAATACGTCTAGACTCATGTCTTTCCGTACCAAGAATAAACAAGCCACCTGCTGCAAGAACCTTCTGACGGTCTTCGTTTGTTTGGACTTTGAATTTGCTCTCAAGTTCCGAGAACTTCGCTCTTGCCTCAAGAACAAGTTCGTCGTCTGTTTCGTTATGAGCGGTTGCTGCATCAATTAACTCGTCTACATAACCCTGTTTGCGCATTTCAAGTTTCGCCATGTATTCAGAGTTACCGCCAAGAAGAATATCCGTACCACGACCTGCCATATTGGTCGCAATTGTAACAGAATTAAATCGTCCTGCTTGAGCCACAATCTCAGCTTCACGAAGATGGTTCTTTGCATTCAGAACGTCATGCTTGATGCCAGCCTTTGTAAACAGTTTTGAGAAATACTCTGACTTATCAACATTTACCGTACCCACAAGAACGGGTTGTCCGATCTTATGCGCTTCTATTACTGCCTTTAAGATTGAGGAACATTTCCCCTTCTGATTTTTGTATATAGCATCATGCTCGTCGATACGTATTAATGGCTGATTCGTCGGAATTTGAATGACATCAAGATTATAGATGGAACGGAATTCAGCTTCTTCCGTATATGCTGTACCCGTCATACCTGATAGTTTCGTAAACATTCTAAAGTAGTTCTGGAAAGTAATCGTTGCTAATGTTTTGCTTTCATTTTCAACTTTAACGCCTTCTTTAGCCTCAATTGCTTGGTGAAGTCCATCGCTAAAACGGCGACCATTCATAAGTCTTCCGGTAAAGTCATCAACTATAATGACCTCTCCGTCTTCCGTAACAACATATTTCTGATCTCTTTTCATAGTACCATTTGCTTTGAGAGCGTTATTTATGTAGTGTTGAAGTTCATAGTTCTCTGAATCGGACAAATTCGTTACGTTAAAGAACTTTTCTGACTTCTCAACTCCATTTGCCGTAAGTACAGCCGTTTTAGCTTTCTCATCGACAACATAATCGCAATCACCAACAATGTCATCCATGTTGATCTTATCATCCGTCTCAATGACAACATACGCCTTGAGTGTTTTTACAAAACGATCCGCCTGCGTATACATATCCGAAGAAGCTGAACCCATGCCAGAAATAATAAGCGGGGTACGAGCTTCATCAACAAGTATGCTATCAACTTCATCTACAATCGCAAAGGATAGCCCACGCTGAACCATCTTCTCTTTACGATCTACCATGTTGTCACGTAGATAATCAAATCCATATTCATTATTGGTTCCATATGTGATATCTGCACTATAAGATTTCCGTCTTAAGTCATTTGGAAGATCATGAACAATCAGTCCGACTGAGAGCCCAAGGTACTTATATATTTTACCCATCCATTCGCTGTCACGTTTTGCAAGATAATCGTTAACCGTAACTACATGGACACCATTTCCTGAAAGAGCATTCAAATATACTGGCAAAGTTGCTACAAGTGTTTTTCCTTCGCCAGTCTTCATTTCAGCGATTCGACCTTGATGAAGGATTATGCCGCCTATTAACTGGACCCGATAGTGCTTCATTCCCAATACGCGAAATGCGGCTTCTCGAACGGTTGCAAATGCATCGGGTAAAATAGAATCAAGAGTAGCGCCATCGGCCAATCTCTCCTTCAATTCTACCGTCATATTTTTGAGATCAGCTTCAGATTTCGCAGCAAATTCATCCGATAAGGCCTCTATCTGACGAACAATTGGCATGATTCTCTTTATCTCGTGATCACTGTGTGTTCCAAATACCTTAGTAAAAATATTCATTTATCTTCTTACCTTTCAAATATTATCCTTATTTGTTCGCTGCAAGACTGTCCGATATCCGTCAGCACCA
>JBPOHB010000084.1:0-2460 GCA_052036055.1 Bacillota bacterium
CGTACGCCCCATGGTACGAACCGCACTTTCATGGAAACGAATAGCACGAGCATTTCTATTGGCTAGTAGCACGTGACTGTCGCCGTTGGTCAGACGAACAGATATGACCTGATCATCTTCACGAATAGTAATTGCATTTACACCATTGGTACGAGGACGTGAATAAGCTTCAAGTAAGGTCTTCTTGATAACACCTTGTTTTGTGCAAAACAACAGATAGTGTGAATTAATAAATTCTTCATCATCCAGTTTCTTTACACGAACAAATGCATTTACTTTATCGTCAGCATCAATATTCAACATGTTTTGGATCGCACGTCCCTTCGATGTTTTGGTTCCTTCAGGTATCTCATACACTTTGAGCCAGAAGCACTTACCCTTTTGAGTAAAGAACATCATCGTAGCATGCATTGATGCCGGATAGATATATTCAACAAAATCTTCATCGCGGGTCACTGATCCTTTTGAACCAACCCCACCTCTGTTTTGAGCATGGAACTCTACCAGCGGCGTACGTTTGATGTATCCGCAATGAGAAATCGTGATGATCATTTCATCATCAGCATAGAAGTCTTCCGGATTGAAATCTTCAGAAGCATAGATAATTTCGCTTCTTCTGGCATCACCATATTTTTCTTTGATTTCAAGTAATTCATCTTTGATGATACTCATACAAAGTTCATTATTCTCAAGGATCTCATGGTAATATTGAATTGTCTTCATCAGCTCTTCATATTCAGCATGCAATTTGGTTTGCTCCAAACCAGTGAGCTGACGCAGACGCATTTCTACAATCGCAGCCGATTGCTCTATGCTCAGAGAGAAACGCTGCATCAATCGTTCTTTGGCTTCATCTGGACTTTTTGATGATCGGATAATTGCAATTACCTCATCAATGTTATCAGAAGCGATAATCAATCCTTCGAGAATATGCGCCCTCTTTTCAGCCTGTGCCAATCTGTATCTTGTACGGCGAATTACCACCTCATGACGATGCTCAACAAAGAGAGAGAGCATATCTTTCAGGTTGAGCATGCGCGGACGTCCTTTCACCAAAGCAATGTTGTTAACACTGAAAGAACTTTGCAATGCTGTAAGTTTGAACAACCTGTTGAGTACAACACCCGAATTAGCATCTTTCTTAATGTCAATCACAATACGCATTCCGTCTTTGTCTGTCTCATCATTGACATTTGAGATACCGTCAATTCTTTTATCGGACACCAGATCAGCAATGTACTTGATTAGTTCAGCCTTGTTTACGTTATAAGGAAGCTCAGTGACAACAATCTTTTCACGGTTATTCTCCACTTCGATTTCCACTTTTGAACGGATAACGATTCTTCCTCGTCCTGTTTCAAAAGCATCTTTCACTCCGGAATATCCATATATTAAACCACCGGTAGGAAAATCAGGAGCTTTCACGTAATGCATCAAACCCTCAATACTAATTTCGGGATTGTTGATGTAAGCCACTGTACCATCGATAACTTCAGTCAAGTTGTGAGGCGCCATATTGGTTGCCATACCTACCGCAATACCGGATGCACCATTGACCAATAAATTGGGAAAACGACACGGTAATATAACCGGTTCTTTCAATGTGTCATCAAAATTGAGTGTGAAGTCAACCGTATCTTCATCGATATCGCGAAGCATCTCTTCAGCCAGTTTCGAAAGACGAGCTTCAGTATAACGCATTGCAGCGGGACTATCACCGTCCACCGAACCAAAGTTTCCTTGTCCGTCCACCAATAAATAGCGCATAGACCATTCCTGAGCCATACGCACCATTGCATAGTATACAGAAGAATCACCATGTGGGTGATACTTACCAAGCACTTCACCGACAATACGCGCTGACTTCTTATGTGGTTTGTCAGACATATTGCCCAGTTCATTCATTCCAAAAAGGATTCTACGGTGCACAGGTTTAAAACCATCTCTTACATCAGGTAATGCACGAGCCACAATCACTGACATAGAGTAGTCAATGTAGGCAGACTTCATTTCATCTTCGATGTTGATCTGTATGATCCTATCTTCATCGATTCTATCTTCTTCTTCAGCCATTTAAAATTTCAATATTAATTAAAGCATGTCTTGTAGTCAAAAAAACTAGGTAAAAATACAGCTTTTTATTCAATCAAGAAAGCTTTTTCACACAAATTCTCTGTTTCCGATTTTTTAGCAAGACATCGCGGTTATATCCGATTGATAATCTCTATCTTTGTAGGATAATTATAAATTCACCTGATATGGATAAAAAGTTTTCAAGAAAAGCAAATGAGATTCTTGAATACAGTCGAGAAGAAGCAGAGAGAATGGGAAACAACCTGCTTGAACCTGAACATATACTATTAGGAATCATACGAGACGGAAATAATAATGCTTGTGCTGCGCTTGACTCAATGATAAATATACAGAAGTTGAAATCATTTTTGGATACAGTTCTCAAAC
>JBPOHB010000256.1:0-9553 GCA_052036055.1 Bacillota bacterium
GTCGGCGAAAGGGTCGTGATCTGACCATCTTTGAGGCATAATACGTCAGATATGCCAGCTAAAACAGTTATGTCATTTCCAATATACGAAATGGACGGAAGCAGTGCAGAAACCGTCGGCGAATAGAGCGAATATTCGGATATTCCCGAGTGAGTCTCGTCAGGTAATAGTAATTGCTTCAGTCTCGACTGCATGACAGAGCCATCCGTATCCGCAAGAGCAATATTCAGTAATTCATGATTCGGAGAGAATGACGCAGATACTGGATACCCAGATTCTACGGAATACCACTGAGCAAGAAATTCACCGCTTGCGCTAAGCAGGTACACCGAGCCTTTCGTATCTGCCCGTTCAATAATGAGGGCCACAACACCATCCGTTGAAACCGTAGCAAAATTTATGGCTCCTGTCATCTGCTGCTGGTATACGAGCCCACTCTCATTAAATAGAGCACAAAAATAGCCTCCTGTATCAGCAACAATTGCATATCCATCGGAAACGACACAAAATGGATTATCCATCTCAACATCTTGCCCGTATATCTCTTTACCAGATACAGATAAATACGACACACGCGATGCAGTAACCTTAAGGACTCCATCAGCAAATGGATATATTTTCTGCGTTTCAGAATAGTCACATGTAAATCCAGATTTAGAAGACAATAACGTCACACTTTCAATTCCTTCTGATGCCTTCAAATGATTTCGAATAAGATATGCAAGGACAACAGAGGATGCGATCAGTAGAAGCAAGAAAAAAATAAGATATGGCAAAAGAGACCGCCGCGAGGCAGATCTCTTTTTCTCCACTTTATTCGAATCTGATGAAGGCATTATTTGTTTCCTCTCTCACGAATCCGAAATCTGATAGATGCCTAAGGTCGCGCCATCAAGTGCTTCAATCAGGCGCAAGTACGCCGGCCATGCTCCATAAATCGTCATATCAGAGCCGTTATTTTGATATAGCTCCGAAGCATTTACAATGAAGCCCTGATAGATGCCGTCTATAAATGCATAATACGTACTATCATCTCTTTTTGCAAGTTCAATTTTCTTTGTAAGTCCATCCGTCGTCGTTACATCAATCGTGATGTCGTGTGTATTTTCTGGCGTAACATCAAAATCAAAGTCTGTTATTTGAATTAGCATAACAGATTCGTACAACAATGCAAAATAGGATCTACCGTCATTATTATATACTTTAGCGTTTCGTCCGTTAATTAAAACAGTAGAAGCGTCATCGACGATTTGTCCACCCGTTGCGATATCAATATCCATAGAGAAAGATCCTTCTGGAAAAGTCGCATCAATTTTTGTCACATCATAGATGAACTGATAATCGAGATACGGATGAATGAGATCGCTAATGGGAGTCTGCATTCCGGTAATCTGTGAAGTTGCAATGGTAAACACACCAGGAGCATTCGATGACGCGCAATAATATGAGCCATCAACCGCTTCCGACAGAGAAATCGTTACTATTTTCCCAGTGGTTAATTCGATCGTAATGATGTAAGCCGGATTGTCGAGTCCATACTGGGAATAATCAATATCACTGCCAATTTCAACATAAGAAACGGCAGATAGATCGATAAATGAGTCAACTAGGTTCGTAAAAAACGCACTTGCCTCTATTGTGAAAGGCTTCGTGAATTGCCAGCCGAATTCAGTAGATGATCCATCGGCGCTACGCGTAGTAACAGCATCCGCAGAAAATGAAATCCCTTCACCCGAGCGAACGAATGAGAATGTTTTTACATCCTCCTGATCAACACTCAAGATTGAAAGATCAATGAAGTCTATCATGCTGCTATCACATTTTGTGGATTTGACCTGATATGTTGTATAGACAATTCCAGAATCGTCAAGTGTAAAATACACATACAGAGAATCATACGTAAGATCTCCAATATATATCGTAAATGTTGTACCGTCCGTCAACGTATATTCAACTGTGTATGTAGGATCATCAAGACCGTATTCCGCAAACGTATCAGTCCCTTCTGTCACTTGATCAATGATTTGGAAGGTGCTCATAACCGAGATAAATGTTGCTATATTCGTCTGCGAAAAATTATATGCTGTATCTTCCGATCCATCCTCATTATACGCCCAGACTGCTGACGTAGCCGTTGACTCATCCGTACTATCCGTTACACCAATCAGTGAACTATCCGTTTGCGCCTGTGTAGCTGCAGAAACAAGAGACACGGAATATCCTGTTCCATCCTTTTTTGCCACATGAATCTTGCTGATCTCATCCGATGTATAGCTGAACAGGTTTGTGCTTGTTGCATCTGTTTCCGTGGCTTTCGTATCCTTATCCTTACCACTAACCGCTCGGAAAACAATCAGCCCGATAATCAATGCGACTATGATGGCTACAGGAACCAGTAGATTCTTCCAACTTTTCATTTCATTTTCCTTCCGTCATCACAAATGTTTACGCTTATTATATACAACGATTCCCGTAATAAGTAAGGCCAAAGGTATAAGCGCAATTAACGTTACCGACCAGAAGGTCTGAGCATTCGCAGAGGGTGTCTTATCAAAGATATAATTGGGGAACTCTTTAATGGGAGCCTGCGGCGAATCGTTTGTCTCGCCTATCATGTAGATACATGCCTCACGGAAGAACACGGCATTGTAATTTTCGATCGTATACGAAGAGATAAATGAGTCGTCAACGAAAGTTGACGAACCAAGAACAAGAACATCCGCTTCAGAAGCACCACCGGTAAATACCGAATACATCCCAACATTCTGCGTTCCAGGAAGTGAAGTGTCTTCTGTATTCCCACCCATTTCGAGAACGGCATCTGCAGATGTCGTAATGCACGCCTCCGTTGAGATATATGATCTCGGATTGTCAAATTCCGTAACCGCGCGAGCATTTTCAATCATAAATCCTAACGAAGCAACCTCAGTCAAACCGCTTGTAGCAGATGCAAGTGTGCCCGACGTATAGGATCCGA
Organism: Bacillota bacterium; assembly: GCA_052036055.1. Taxonomy (GTDB): domain Bacteria; phylum Bacillota; class Clostridia; order Saccharofermentanales; family Saccharofermentanaceae; genus Firm-13. The sequence continues at coordinate 2,978 of JBPOHB010000256.1, forward strand.
AAACATAGTTATTCGTCGCTGCAAACAATCTTGAAGTGTCTGTTTCCTTAATTCTTGAATCGGATATATTCAAATTGACATAATTCAGAACCACATTGATATTGTCATAATTCATCGACGAATCTGTATAGTCAGTCACAAAAATGATGTTTCCGCCATCATCAATATACTGTTTGAGGAGCGTAACTTCATCTGTTGAGATATCAATGAGTGGACAGTCAATAATGAGCAGAGAACAATCCGCTGGGATAGAATCCAGACCAACCATATCCAGGTCTTCAACATCATAACCGCTATTTTCAAGAATTGTACCCATTTGATCGTGCGTTGCTTCTGAATGGCCAGAAGTAAAATAGACCTTGAGTGCAGAATCACTTGTAATATTGTAAATGGCACTTGTGAACGTTGACTCAACATTATTAGATGTCAGTTTGATCGACCCATAAGTAGCGTAATAATCTTCATCGTACGAGAAGCAGTCAATCAAATTAAACGTCTTAACTTTATCACCACACTTAACAACATATGTACCTTCAGTGAGGTCATACGCATCATTCGGGTCAAGTTCCGTAATAATCGATGGATACGTTGTCGGGTCAACATAACGAACGGTAACATGACCATTCGAGTTATTCACATAATCTTGAAGAATATCAACAAAATATGAATATGGCGTCGTCTTCTTCAGATCAGGTGTAAGCTCAAATAATCCGACAATCTCAATATCCTTATCTAAGTTATTCAAGACGGACTTACTGACATCTCCGATAGAATTAGATTCAGTATTTGTTAAATCCCATTTCAAATAATCTCCCAGAATTGAGTCGAAGAAAATATTCACAACGAGTAATAAGGCAATGACAACAAGAACCGAACCAATAGAAAATATCTTGAGCGAACCTGATCGTTTATCAATCTGTTTGCTCTTATCACTAACTTTATCAGATGTTTTATTCGTACCACTCATGTACTAAACCTCCACTTATTTGCTTTTATTATTCAGCCCTGACTCCAACGCTTCTTTTCAAGAATTCGATATGTTAAGAACAAGAAAAGGGCTGTAAGACTCAGACAAAAAACGAGTGGACTAATCTCGAATACGCCCATACTGAATGTGTCTGTTCTGGAATATGGATCAAACCAGTTAATGGCGGCAGCAACTTTTTCACCAGCATGGCTGATTGATTCGCTACTAATATGGGCAAAATTGATGTTCGTGACAATGCTTACGAAGACACCTTCAACCGAGGTCGCAATCGTTGACATCATTTGAGAAAACAAAATAATAACGAAAGATACAACAGCCGCAATTATTTGGTTTTCTGTCAATGCAGATGCCATAGAACCAACGGAAATGAACATGGCCGCGAGGAAAATAAAACCGATATATGCACCAAACACTGTCGCATCAACAAGACCGCCCATAAATACGACAAGAATCGTATGAAAGTAGATTGAAGATAGCATAATCAGTAAGAGCGTAACAGATGCCAAATACTTGCCTAAAACAATCTTGTATAGGGGTACGGGTGCTGTGTACATAAGAACATCCGTACCGTTCTTCTTCTCTTCGGAAAAAAGTCTCATCGTAATGACTGGAATAACGACAATAAATACGGTTCGTAAAAAGGTAAGCTCTGCAGAAATACTCACGCCAGAACTATTTGTAAGCATCCCCATAAAATAGAAGCCGCCAAGAAGTGCGTACAGTGCTACTGCCACATATCCAACAGGCGAACGAAAAAATGATGCAAGCTCTCGTTTATATATTGCTAACATATCTGTTACCTACCCTTCGAAACATCGTTTTGCGTAACTCTTAGGAAAATTTCTTCAAGTGACGGATCCATAGATCTGAATTCCAAGATGGGCCATGAATTTGTTGACATGGTATAAAACAAATTCTTTCGTATATCTGACTTCCCATCAACTGTGATTTCAATTTGATGCAGATTGTCCTTATCATCGGCAACTTGATCCACGGAAATGACACCGGGTACATTTCGAAGCTTACTAACAGCTTCTTTAATTACACCCTCAAAAATCATGGAGTATTTGGAAGAATTGGCAAATTGATGGGATAGTGCCTTGGGCGAATCAATTGCGACAATCTTTCCCTTATTGATTATGACTACACGATCACATACCGCCTGTACCTCAGGGAGAATGTGCGAACTGAGAATTACCGTATGTTTCTCACTGAGTGTCCGGATCAGATTTCTAATTTCGATAATTTGCTTCGGATCAAGACCTACCGTTGGTTCATCAAGAACCAACACCTCAGGATTGCCAACAAGTGCCTGAGCAATACCCACGCGCTGCTTGTAGCCTTTAGAAAGGTTATGGATCAATCTGCCTGATACATCAGCAATACGAACAAGCCGCATAATCTCTGCTAACTGACGAATCCGATCCTTCTTGGGAACTTTCTTCAATTCACAGATGAATTTCAGGTACTCAATTACAGTCATATCCATATATAGAGGAGGAAGTTCCGGCAGATATCCGATCTGCTTCTTCGCTTCCTCGGGGAATTCAAGAATGTCAAACCCGTTAATCTTAACCGTACCTGATGTGGCTGATAAATAACCAGTAAGTATATTCATCGTGGTCGTCTTCCCTGCACCATTGGGTCCAAGAAAACCGAGAATTTCTCCTTTATTCACTGTGAAAGTGATATGATCAACTGCTTTCTTGTTGCCATAGTACTTCACAAGATTCGAAATCTCTATCATTTGCTTTCCTCCTTAAAAGGCCGATTTAGTATGCGCGATTGAAATTATAACCTAATTTTCGTAAACATGAAAGTGAAATTGACTAGAATACGTGCTGATTTTCCTTGCTTTTCAGGCATTTCGTATAAATGCCTGAAAATTGCCCCAAAATTAAGTAGCAGAAATCTTTCGTTATTCATCCTCACGCAAATGCAAAATTGCAGAAAAAGCTACTTTCTTACGACTAGGGACATACCCATCAACATGGATTTGACAATTATCTCGATCACACGAACGAAATAGAACCACTTTCTCTGCGAAATGGATCTCAGATAGAAAATTGATGTCTATACCAAGAACATTTCCCTGATCAAGTGACTGGAAATGCACAGCATCTAAGCACCAAGCAATATACCTTGTATTGTTGACATGCAAATTACGATCGATTTCACTATAATCTGCATACTTGCAGATTGTGTCTGCATCATTTTGATGTAAGTCCATATAGCTGACATCCATCATCGGGCAAATTTTTGGTGGCAATTCTGTCATGATATTACGAAGATCATATTTCTCCTTGGTCCAGCTTAACATGTTGTAAAAATCCATCGGACGAACCGGACGATGTGTCGATTTGTCCGCAACAATCCAAAGCGTAGATGCCGTGCCAATCTGTTCGCCATCGTCATCGCACATAATATACTCGCGCGGGAAAAATAATTTGTCATAGCCGCACGACCATGTCTCAATATTTATCCGTTCTTGCCACGCAGGACGTCTACTCATCTGAACCGACATACGTAGTAGGAGCCAGCAAACATTGTGTTGGTCCATAACCTCCGCGCCAAAACCAATATCCGCACCATTAAGCGATGCCGCTTCCTGGAGCATAGAAATAAGTGCGTGCATATGTATTTGATCTTTGTGATCGGTGTCTGTCCCCATCACATCATACGAATAACGCCCATGCTCACCAACTTTTAGTATCGGTCTGCGTTTACGTGATTTTTCTGCATGAAAAGAGAGGTCATGTATCATGTGTCTGAATCAACTCCTATATATATATGAATTAGGATACTTCCTGTATGACGGCAAGCTGCTTGCGCCCCACCAGAAGAACCACAAGTGCAATAGCAAATAGGACGGAAACACTTAGTATTCCTTTTGCTGAGCTATTCGTAAGCGTCGTAATTGTCGCATAGAGAAATGGTCCAATAATAGCAGCAAATTTGCCAAAAATATCAAAGAAGCCAAAAAATTCATTTGAGCGTTCTTTGGGAATGATTTTCCCATAATATGATCTGGATATAGCTTGAATACCGCCTTGAACCGTGCCAACAAGAAGTGCCATAATCCAAAATAAACGTTCCGAAAAATCAATTGCCTTTGCGTGATCCAGTGATGCAGAAATTGTAGAATGGACATGTGAAGTCTCTGCAGAGGATAAGAAATGAGAAGTATGCGCAAATAATTCTTTGGGTGCGCTCTCAATCGAAGCGCCCATATAATAGCCGACAATACAAATAAATATATACATACTCACAGCAAAAGAAATCATGCGGATTGATCCGAACTTCTTTGATAGTACGCTAAATAGTATTGAAAAAGGAACAGCAACAATTTGCGTAACGAGAAGAGCTAAAATCATCCCAACCGTATCAAGCCCAATTTTGCTTCCATATGCCGTTGCCATATTAATGACTGTGTTTACACCATCGATATAGAAAAAGTATGCAAGGACAAAGATAAAAATGGATTTCCGCTTAAATATTGCTGAGAAAGTATTTCCGACACTCTTAAGAGTCAATCCAATAAAATGCTTGGGTGGAATTTCCTGATAGTGCACCTGATGTACATTTCGTATAATTGGGATACTAAAGACTGCCCACCATACTGCCGTAAGTACCACAGCAATTTTAACGCCGAGAGGGTTGTCAAAGCCAAGGATTGTCATGATGCCAATGGAAATGATAAACGGAAGAGTACTACCTCCGAAATAGCCCATTGCATAGCCATATGAGGACACTTTATCCATCTTCTCTTTTGTCGTAACATCAGTCAAGAAGGAATCATAGAATAAATTACCGCCTAGAAAACCAATATAGGAAATAACATATCCGACTAGCATTAGGCGCCAGTTATCAGCAATTGCCATGAGAAGTGTAAACGATGTTCCAAGACACATGAAAAATATGAGTAATCGCTTCTTCATCCCCTTGTAGTCACCGATGGCTCCCAGAAAGGGCGCGGATATCGCAACAACAAATGTTGCGATTGATGTTCCAAATCCCCACATACTATCGCCGTTACTGCAAACTGCTGAGAAATAGATCGGGAAAATGGCGGCCATGATATTGGTCGCGTATATTGAATTTGCCCAATCATAGAACATCCAGCTAATTTCTTGCTTGGTAAATTTCTTTTCTTTTTTCCCTTTTTGCTTACTCATTTGGGAAGATCGGGGTTGCTCGGTCATACGTTTCCCTCCAAAGTCAAGAATTGCGTATCATCATGCAAATTATTTTGGAACTTTCACATAACGAGGAATATAGCGCCTGAAGGCAACGATGAAGCGATCATCTGGTTCAAAGAGAATCAACATCCGATTTGAACTCTTCGTCGTAACAAAAAACCAACCCGACAAGGCGTTCTCTCCCGAACGGAAATCCAAAAATAGTCCGGAAGCCTTAACAGCTTCCTGATATTCATCCGAATCAACGGGTGCAACCATCGTGAAATCCTTGCAACTGCCCTGAAACAGCGTTGTGCGCTTCCTCTTCGCAGTAATCTGATCAATCGTCATATCATCGTTTACGAGACTATACTCATATTCTTTGTTCGAATTATTGACAAGCCTATACGCTAAATAGCCAATTCCACATACTGCCAGACCCGAAAAATAGATAACGTTCTGTCCAAAAATGATCGGAACAATAACGATAGCGAAACATAGAAAAATCGCTGAGGTAACAAGCATGAAGCCAAGCAGATATTCAGCGGAAGTCTTCTTTTTTTGTACAATTCTCTCGATATAAAGATCCTGTTGCATATTGATCTCCCTTATCATGACGTTTTCTACTCACTATATTAACGTATTTTCACAGAAAAGAAACAAGTAGTACGAAGTAAAAATGAAAATTGAAGACATAGATAAAAATAGGGGCCTCCTTGTTTGAAGGAGACCCCTAAAATGATACAGGATTGCGATAAATTAATACATGCCTGCTCCAGGATTTGGCATAGGAGCTTCTGGCTGAGGAATATCACATACGACAGCTTCTGTTGTCAGAAGGATAGAAGAAATCGAAGCCGCATTTTGCAGTGCTGAACGAGTCACTTTGGCCGGATCAATAATTCCTGCCGAATACATGTCAACATATTTCTCGTCTAGCGCGTCAAAACCAACACCTAGTTCTCTCTTCTTGATCTCTTCGCAGATAACACTTCCATCAAGACCGGCATTTATTGCAATTTGACGGACTGGCTCTTCAAGTGCTTTTGCAATGATGCGAATACCCGTCAGTACATCACCTGAGTAATTTGGCATAAGTGCAAAAATATCAGGAAGTACATTGATATATGCTGTACCACCGCCAGGAACAATGCCCTCTTCAACGGCAGCACGTGTCGCTGCAAGAGCATCTTCAATACGAAGCTTCTTCTCTTTCATTTCCGTTTCGGTTGCGGCTCCAACTTTGATAACGGCTACGCCGCCAGAAAGTTTTGCAAGACGCTCTTGAAGCTTCTCTTTATCAAACTCCGATGTTGTCTCCTCAACCTGATTGCGGATCTGTGAGACACGAGCCTTGATTTCGCTATCAGCACCTGCTCCATCAACAATGATTGTATTTTCTTTCGTAAC